>JACRHF010000096.1 GCA_016217665.1 Nitrospirota bacterium
CATTTAATATTAAATGGAGGTGGCTGCGATGAAAGAACTAATTGAGTACATGGCCAAGGCACTTGTGGATAAACCCTCTGAGGTGAGTGTTGCAGAAGTGACAGGGGAGAGGACAACGGTGCTGGAACTGAGGGTGGCACAGGAAGACCTGGGCAAGGTCATCGGTAAACAGGGCAAGACAGCCAGGGCGATGAGGACCATCCTCAGTGCGGCAGGGACGAAGCTGGGTAAAAGGTGCGTACTGGAGATCCTGGAATAGACCAGGCCGGTGACAGGGGTTTTGTCTCCATAGGTTACATCGCAAAGACCTGTGGGATAAAGGGCGATGTTAAGGTGATTCCCCTCACGGATGTGCCGGATCGTTATACTACCCTGCGGAAGGTAACGATACAAAAAAGGTCTGGAGAGAGAAAGGAGTACTCTCTGAAGGGTGTCAGTGCCGTCAGAGGCGGTCTGAGAATTTCCTTTACTCCGGCGATATCGGTCTCTGAGGCAGAGGAAATCGTCGGGGGCTATATCACGGTTCCTGAGAAAGAGGTGCCGCCGTTATCTAAAGATTGCTACTATCATTTTGAGATCATGGACATGGAGGTCTATACCGGTGAGGGGCGTTATCTTGGAAGGATTGTAGATATCCTCTCCACAGGGAGTAATGATGTGTATGTCGTGAGGGATCAGAATAAGGAATATATGATACCCGCCATCCAGGATGTGGTTAAAGAGGTGGATACGAAGGCGAAGCGGATGATCATCTCTGTGATGGAGGGGCTTTTATAATTTCAGATAACAATGCGTTGTGATGTCCTGACACTCTTCCCCCGCATGATCTCTTCAGTGCTCGATGAGAGCATCCTGAAGAGGGCGAGGGACAAGGGGCTGCTAAATGTCAGGCTGATAGACATACGGGATTTTACCGTGAATAAACACCGTACCGCGGACGACTCTCCCTATGGCGGCGGCGCCGGAATGGTCCTGAAGACAGAGCCTATTGTTAAGGCCGTTGACTTTATCAGAGAGGAGGAGAAAGAGCTTCGGATTATACTTTTATCCCCGCAGGGGAGGCGTTACGATCAGACAATCGCCCATGAGTTAAGCAGGGAGGAGCGAAGGATCGTATTTTTGTGCGGGCATTACGAAGGGATCGATGAGCGCGTTAAAATCCTCCTTTCCCCTGAGGAGATCTCCATAGGGGACTATGTACTGACAGGCGGAGAGCTTGCGGCTTTGGTGTTGATAGATTCTGCGGTCAGGCTTATCCCCGGCGTGGTTGGAGACTGCGCTTCTGTTGAGGAGGAGTCCTTTAACAGCATCCTGGATTACCCGCACTATACCAGGCCGTTTGAGTTCCGGGGGATGCAGGTCCCTCCGGTGCTGCTCTCAGGGGATCATGAAAATATAAGGCGATGGAGGAGAAGGCAGGCCTTGTTGAATACGGTGAGAAAGAGGCCGGATCTCCTGTCCGGTGCCATTCTTACAGAGGAAGACAGAGAACTACTTGAAGAGATCAAGGAGGAGGAATCATTATGAATGCCACGATAGAACGGATTGAAAAGCAGCAGATCCAGAAGAGCCCCCCCCCCTTCAACATCGGGGATACGGTACAGGTCTTTGTGAAGGTCATTGAAGGAGACCGGGAGCGTACGCAGGTATTTGAGGGGAATGTCATCGCGCGGAGGGGACGGAATACCCGGGAGACGATCACGGTCAGAAAGATCGCCTATGGTGTTGGGGTGGAGCGTATCTTCCCGATCTATTCCCCCATTGTCCAGGACATTAAGGTCATCAGACAAGGCCGCGTGCGCAGGGCAAAGCTGTATTATCTGAGAGGGAAGAAGGGCCGGAATATGCGCATTGAAGAAAAAGAGACATTTGGAAGAGCGGGTGCGGGAGCGGCAAAGACAACGGCAGAGACCGGGACAAAGGCTGGTACAACAGGCGAGGGATAAGGGGTGCCGGTTCCCGATCTATCCTTTGAGCAAGAGGCCTACAGGCAGGGGTTCCGATTCATAGCTGGAATAGATGAGGCAGGACGGGGTTCCCTTGCAGGACCCGTCGTTGCAGCGGCGGTCATCTTGCCTCCCGGGTTGATGATAGACGGGGTGAATGATTCAAAGAAATTAACTCCCGCGAGACGGGAGGTTCTCTATCAGGTCATCCATCAGCATGCGCTGGCGATGGGGATAGGGATTGTAGGCAACGAAGATATTGATAGGATAAACATCCTCAGGGCAACGATCAGGGCCATGGAAATGGCCGTCAAGGTGTTAAAGATTCCCCCGGATTACCTGCTGATTGATGCCGTATCACTCTCTGATCCCAGGATACCCCAACGGCCTATCGTTAAAGGGGATATGCTCAGTGTCTCGATCGCATCCGCATCTATTGTGGCCAAGGTAACCAGAGACCGTCTGATGACAGAAGAGCATTCGCTATTTCCGCAATATAATTTCAGGACTCACAAGGGTTATGCCACGAGGGACCATGTCAGCCGCCTGAGGCTTTATGGTCCTTCTATCATTCACAGGAAGAGCTTCTTAAAGAAGATCCTGGGTCCGGACCCTCAGGTTTAAGGATATGGAAAGGGAGAGCACAAGGGCAATAGGGCGTGACGGGGAGGAGATTGCGGCAGAATACTTAAAGAATAACGGCTACAGGATTGTGGAGAAAAATTATAAAAACCGTTTTGGGGAGATTGATGTCATCGCCAAAGATGGAAACACGGTGGTCTTCATTGAGGTCAAGACAAGGAATACACCCTCCTACGGTACTCCTTCATCAGCCGTGGATTCCAAAAAGCAGCAGCGCATGGGTAAAGTGGCGGTCACTTACCTCACTAAAAAAGGGTTGACCCATCACCCCGTCCGTTTCGATGTTGTCTCTATCTGTGATGGGGAGATAGAGGTCATCCGGGATGCATTTGAACTGCGGGAAGATTTTTCATGGTAACCGGCCTGAACAGCGAAATTGAACACAATGGAAAGGCCTATCACGTTCAGACAGAGGACGGGGGTATTTCCAATCCGATCATCCTGACCCGTATCTTCTGCGGAGGTGTGATCGTCTCTTCCAAAAAGACAAGCTATGTCTACTTGCTGGACAGGGAAGATCTGAAGGGGGTTGTAGAAAAGCTGATGAGAGAACAGCATGAAGAGATGATCCGGGAGGTTTGTGGTTAGGGTGATCCGTGATCCAGTTTAATAATGTCACCAAGATATACGACGGGGTTTCTGTCATCAAAGATTTTACAGCCCATATTGATAAGGGTGAATTTGTCTTTATCAGCGGTCCCAGCGGTTCGGGGAAGAGTACATTGCTTAAATTCCTCTTCTGCAGTGAAAGGCCTGACAGCGGCCAGGTCCTCTTTCAGGAGGAAGACCTTTCTTTGGTAAGGAGAGCGCGAATACCCTTTATAAGGCGTACTATTGGATTTGTATTTCAGGATCCCATGCTCCTTCCTTCCAGAAGTATCTTTGAAAATATTGCCCTTGCACTCAGGGTTGTGGGATTCCCCCGGAAGGAGATCGGGTATCGGGTTACAGAGACTTTAAAATTGGTTGGGATGTCTGATAAGATGAATGCTGTTCCGTCAATCCTCTCCGGTGGTGAGCAACAGAAGGTTGCTATTGCCAGGGCCATCGTCAATGACCCGCTGGTCCTGGCGGCGGATGAGCCTGCGGGCAATCTGGATAGAGACAGTGCATGGGAGGTATTCCGGATCTTTGAGAAGATCAATCAGACGGGGACAACGGTTGTGATAGCGACCCATAACGATGAGATAGTGCAGAGGATGCACAAACGGGTTATAGCGCTTAAGGAAGCCGGCAGAGATGATATTATTTGAAGGCCTGAGAGGTGCCCTTTCCCAGATCGTCTATAACCGGTATACGACGGCTGCTGCAGTCGGGATCATCTCCATCATCTTTCTTATTTCCGGTATGTTCCTCCTCACCCTATACAATCTGAACCTGCTGGCGGAGACCTTGAAGAGCGACATGGAAGTCATTGCCTTTCTTGACAACAATGTATCCCCTGACCGTCTGCAGCGTATCCAGGAGGAGATTGCCGGATTAAAAGAGGTTGAAGGGATTACCTATATCTCAAAGGATCATGCCCTTGAGATACTCTCGCGGGATATGGCGAGTATACGGGAGATGGTGAAGGAGTTAAGAGAGAATCCCCTGCCGGATTCTTTCAGGATCAGTCTGACGAAGGACGCCAGGACCCCTGAAGGGATCAATACCCTTGTAGGCAGGCTAAAAGGGATCAGGGAGATCCAGAAGATTGATTATGGTGAGGAGTGGGTCGAGAGGCTCAATGTCCTTATTGCGACCGCAAAGATGATAGGGGTCATCGTAGGCGGAATTATGCTCCTGGTGGTCCTTTTCATCGTCTCCAGCACGATCAAATTCACCCTTTTGACGAGGCATAAAGAGATAGAGATTATGAAATTTGTCGGGGCTACGAACCTGTTTATAAAAGTCCCGTTTATCATAGAAGGAGGTTTTTTAGGCCTGATCAGCGCCGTAGGCTCCATTGGGATGCTCTTCTTTACATATAAACTTATCTTATATAAGATACCCGCTGCGGCTTACGTCTGGTTTGGCGGGATAGAGTTTACGTTTATCCCCTGGGAGGTTATGGCCCTTCTTATCGGGGCGGGTGTCTTGTTAGGGTGCTTTGGGAGCTGGGTTTCAGTCGGGAGATATTTGGGGGTAGCTATAATTCTGGTTTTATGCTTAAATAGCAATAAGGCCGTATTTGCAAAGGTTAACGATATCAAAGGAGTGGAAGGTCAGGGCATCGAAGAAGAGATAAAGGAGAGCCAGGGAAAATTAGAGAATATCAAGAAGCAGATCCGTGAGAAGAAAGATGCATCCAGGAAGGCTGCTGTAGAGGAGAAGAGGGTAAAACAGAAGATAGAGGTCAAAGAAAAGGACCTGAGCAGCAAGAGGAGAGATCTTAAAGAGATTACCGGGAATATCGATTCAAAGGGGAAAGAGATAGACCGGCTTCAGGGTGATATCGATGGGATGATCTCTGATATAACAGCAAGGAAGAGAAGGATGAAAGATTTTCTGAGAGTTGTCTATACGTCGCACATGGGCAGGAATCGGGGACTCGGAGGGGTCCTTCTTGCCTCAGCGGATTACCATGATTTTATGATGCGGTCAGAATATGAAGACAGGCTGGTGGGTGAAGTCAACCGGGAACTGAGAGGCCTCGGTCAGGAGGTTGATCTGTTGGAGGATAACCTCTTGCGACAGAACAGAAGGCGTCATACATTATTAACAGAGAAGGATCAATTGGTTAGAGATAAGGCGAGGGTCGAGAGGGATGTAAAAGCGGGCCGCGTCAGACTCGCGAGCATACAGGAAAAGAAGGCTGAATATGAACAAGAATTAAAGAGATTGGCAGAGACCTCTGCGGCCCTTAAGAATCTGATTGCGTCTTATGAGATCAAGCGCAGTCAATCCGCATTTCTGGATACAGGGTTTGAGAAGGCGAAAGGGAGACTGGCATGGCCTCTGGCAGGAGATGTCGTGTCTAAGTTTGGCCGTCAGAAGCATCCGGAGTTTGATGCCTATGTTTATAAAAAGGGGATCGAGATTGCCTCAGGCCGGGACAGAGATGTCAGGGCTGTCTATGATGGGGTTGTAGTCTATGCAGACTGGCTTAAAGGGTATGGGCTCCTCATTATAATAGACCATGGTCAGAGTTATTATTCTGTCTATGCCCATGCATCGAGGCTTCTTGTCTCCAAAGGGGATAAGGTCAGAAGGGGGCAGGAGGTCGCCGTGGCAGGGAATGACAGTAATACCCTTTCTGACAGAGAGGGTATTTACTTTGAGATTCGCTATAACGGGCAGCCTGTGGATCCGTTAGCCTGGCTTAGTTCAAACAAAGGATAAACTTTTAAATAGTGGGAGGGAATGATCGTATGTACAGCAAGAAAAGCAGATGGAGAAAAGGGTTAGCAATATCAATACTTGTTCTTATTACAGGGGTATGGATTATCTTCGGCAAAGGTATCGGGGCCCCTGTCTTAGGGGGTGAGAGTTACGAAGAGCTCCGGATATTTGCAGAGGCCCTGTCCCTTGTCCAGAAAAATTATGTCGAAGAGACAAAGACGAAGGACCTTGTGTACGGCGCCATCAAGGGGATGCTTTCAGAGCTCGACCCGCACACAAACTTCATGGAGCCGGTTGCATACAAAGAGATGCAGGTGGACACAAAGGGGGAGTTTGGCGGATTGGGGATACAGATCAGCGTTAAGGACAAGAAGCTTGTGGTAATCGCCCCGATTGAGGACACCCCGGCCTGGGAGGCCGGGGTTAAGGCAGGCGACCACATATTCAAGATCGATAATGAACTCACGAGAGACCTCACCCTCACAACGGCCGTGGAAAAGATGAGGGGGCCTAAAGGGACCAAGGTTAAGCTGACCATCATGAGGGAGGGGGAGAAGGATCCCCTGGAATTTACCATTACACGGGACATCATCAAGATCAAGAGTATCAAACATAAGATGTTAGAGGGCCATATCGGGTATATCCGTCTTACCCAATTCCAGGAGCGGAGCGCTGAGGATATGAAAGACGCACTGGATGACCTGGAAAAGCAGGAGATGAAATCTCTCATCCTGGATTTGAGGAATAATCCCGGAGGGCTGTTAAAAGTATCGGTACAGGTCGCTGAGCTCTTCATCAAGGAGGGCAAGCTTATCGTTTCTGTAAAAGGGAGAGACGACGACAAGGAGGAATATCTGTCCGCGGCGACGAAGGCCAGAGAGGACTATCCGATAGTGGTCCTTGTAAATGAAGGGAGTGCCAGCGCCTCAGAGATTGTCGCAGGGGCGCTCAAAGACTGGGAGAGAGGGGTTGTCCTCGGCACCCAGACCTTTGGGAAGGGCTCTGTACAGACGGTATTCTCCTTAAGCGACGGGTCAGGGATGCGCCTCACCACGGCAAAATACTATACCCCCAAAGGTATATCGATACAGAATACCGGTATCACCCCGGACATTCTCGTAAAACCCGGACAGAAGGGGGATGGCAAAGAGGGTAAGTTCATCCGGGAAAGAGACCTTAAGAAGCACCTGGGAAATGAGACAGTCCCCATTGAAGAGGAAGAGCAAAAAGGGGGTCCTAAGAAAGATGAAGGTCCGGAGGCGTTACCACCTCCGGTGGAGTCTGAGGAGCAGGATGTCCAGTTGCAGAGGGCCATTGATCTTCTGAAGGGATGGCAGATATTCAAGGGTATTGTTCCGGCCCAGTCGTAACAGGATATGCAGGCAGGCGGCTATAGATAACCAATGTAGGGAAAGGAGGATATTCTGATGGGAGATGTAAAGGCAGTTACCAAGGAGTCATGGGACGCTGAGGTTTTGCAGGCAAAGGGGCTGGTGATCACCGACTTTTGGGCAGAATGGTGCGGTCCCTGCCGCCTGGTATCTCCTATAGTGGATGAGTTGGCCAAAGAATACACAGGAAGGGTCAAGATCATGAAACTCAATACGGATGAAAATCCCGAGGTGGCCGGACGCTATCAAATTATGGGGATACCGACATTGATGTTTTTTAAGGATGGAAAGGTGGTTGATAAACTCGTGGGAGCGCTATCCAGGACTCAGTATAAGGAGAAGATAGAGAATTTACTGAAAGGGTAAGGGGTGCTGAAGGCATTACGGATCAAAGACTTTGCCATCATCGATGAGATGAGCCTTGAATTTGAAAAGGGGTTTACTGTCTTCACCGGAGAGACAGGGGCCGGCAAATCGATCTTAGTGGATGCCATCGGGACCATGATCGGCGGAAGGGCGGCGGCTGAGGTGGTGAGATACGGGAGTGATGAGGCTGTCGTGGAGGCGATATTTGAAGAGGTAACGGATGCCCGCCTGCTTGAAAAGATGGCTCAATATGGTATTCCTGCCGGTGGTAACGAGATATTGATCCGGAGAAACATCTCCAAAGGCGGTAAGAGTCGGATCTATATCAACGGGGCCCTCACAACCCTTTCGATGCTGGAAGAGATATGCAGCGGCCTGGTCAATATCCACGGACAGCATGATCAGCAGAATCTTTTAAAGAAGGAGCGGCATATCGAATATCTGGATGCCTTTGGCGGACTGTCAGGGCAGAGAGACCGGATCAGGGAAAGGTATTGGTATCTGAATCAACTGAGGGCCCGCCTTGATGACCTGGAGGCGGGTGTCAGAGGAAGAAAAGAGAAAGAGGAATTATTCAGATATCAATTGGCAGAGATAAGAGGGGCAGGGCTTAAGCCGGACGAGGACAAGGGACTCACAAGAGAGAGGGAGATACTGGGGAATGCCAAAAGGCTTTCTGCACTCAGCAATGAGGCCTATTCTCTCCTCTATGAGGATGACAGGGCCATCCTGTCAGGGCTTGGCAAGATCGAGGAAACCTTCGCTGAAATATCGAAGATAGATGCCCGGATGGGTGAGGGTTTAGAATTGGTCAGGTCTTCGAAGGCGGCCCTGAGAGAGACCGCCGAGTCGATGCGGAGGTTTCGCGATGAGGTCAGACATGACCCTGAGAGGCTGGAAAAGATTGAGGAACGCCTTTATTTAATCGAGAGGTTGAAGAAGAAATACGGCCCATCTATAGAAGAGATACTCACCTATCAATCAAAAATAGAGAAAGAACTTACAGGGCTGGAATATTCAGATCAGGATATCAAGGCCCTCAGGGGAGAGATCGAAGAGGTCTCAGCGAAGACCACTCAGGAGGCGGCTGAGCTTTCAAAGTTAAGGGAGAAGAGTCTAAAGACCCTTGAGAGGGAGATCGCTCAGGAGCTTGCACTCTTACAGATGGAGAATATGAAATTCTCTGTAGGTATTGAGAGAGTTCCCCTCTCACAGAATGGGATCGATTCTGTAGAGTTTTTGATCGCCAACGTGGGTGAAGAGCCGAGGCCGCTGGCTAAAATCGCATCGGGCGGGGAGCTCTCAAGGCTGATGCTGGCCATCAAGAGCCGGTTGTCGGCAGTGGATAGTGTACAGACACTGATATTTGACGAGGTGGATACGGGGATCGGGGGGAGGGTGGCGGAAGAAGTTGGCAGGAGGTTGAAACAATTAGCCGGAGATCATCAGGTATGTTGTGTGACCCACCTGCCGCAGATAGCCGCCATGGCCGGCACCCACTACAGTGTTGAAAAGGTGATGACGGATAACCGGGTGACCACAGGCATAAGGCGATTGGATGGCCAGGGGCGTATCCAAGAGGTCGGCAGGATGCTCGGGGGGAAGGATAAGACAAAGGGGGCGTTGAGGTATGCAGAGGAAATGCTGAGAGCAGGTTTGCGCTGAAAAACGTCCATCTGCGGCGTCAGGCCATCGGATTTGAGCCTCAACGTACAGGAAGTACGCCTCGACTCAAATCCGATGTCCTTCCTTGCATCTGAACGTTTTTGAGCGCAAACTCAGGGCTGAGAAAAAGAGGATGGTGATGTGATCACAACCTTAAAGCAGGAGCTCAGGCGGGAGGTCATCAAAAAGAGAGACAGTCTCCCTCACGAAGAGAGGATTAAAAGAAGCCGGAAGATATGCGATACCCTCAGGAATCTTCGGGAATTTCAAGAGGCAAAGGTCGTCCATTTTTTCCTGACCATGAAGAGTGAGGTGGTGACAGAGGGTGCGATCAGGGGGGCGCTCTCCTCAGGAAAGACGGTGGTCGTCCCTGTGATTGACAAAAAGCACAGGCACCTCTCTTTATCAAGGATTGACGACTATGATCAGGAATTAGTGATCACCACGCACGGTATCCTTGAACCCCGGCCTAAGTTCTATAAATTCATCCCCCTTGAAGAGGTTGACCTGATGATGCTCCCCGGGGTCGCCTTCGATGTCAGGGGCCACCGGCTTGGTTACGGGGCCGGATACTATGACAGGCTGCTCAAGGCAGAGGAGGAGAGGCCATTATTAGTTGCCTTGGCCTTTGAGATACAGATTGTAGATGAGATTCCTGTAAGTGACCATGACATCCGGATGGATAAGATCATCACCGAGGAGCGGGTTATAGAAAACAGATAGCAGATAATCCCCCTCTTTCCCCCTTTATTAAAGGGGGAGGTTCGCTTACCCCCCTTTGGAAAAGGGGGCGGGGGGGATTTGATTGAGGATTTTCAGGATGAACTATGGTAAGCGTCCCTAACAGAGGAAAACCATGTCAGCAAACATCATGGACGGCAAGGCCGTTGCCAGGGGTATCAGAGAGGGTCTGAAGGAAGAGGTCGAAGGACTGAAGAAAAAAGGGATACACCCGGGCCTTGCAGTGGTCCTTGTCGGCGAGAATCCGGCATCCATGGTCTATGTCAAAAATAAAGGGGAGGCCTGCCGCTCTGCCGGGATCTATTCAGAGGAGCATAAACTCCCTGAGGAGATGAAAGAGGCTGATCTATTAAGGCTCATTGATCAGCTCAATAAAGACCCCCGCATCCACGGCATATTGGTCCAGTTACCCCTGCCGGCCCATATCAACAAGGAGCGTGTTCTTGCCTCGGTATCTCCGGGGAAGGATGTGGACGGCTTTCATGAGATCAACATGGGCAGGCTGCTGATCGGTCAGGAGGGGCTCGTCCCCTGCACCCCGCTTGGGATCATGAAGCTGCTCGAACACTATCACATCCCGGTGGAAGGCCGCTTTGCCGTGGTCGTGGGAAGGAGCAATATCGTAGGAAAGCCGGTGGCGATGATGCTCCTCCAGAGGAATGCCACGGTCACTATCTGTCATACGAGGACCAAGAATATGGGAGAGATATGCAGGATGGCCGACATCCTGATCGCCGCGGCCGGCAGACCCGGCATGATCACCGCGGATATGATCCGGCAGGGGGCCGTTGTCGTTGACGTAGGGATTAACAGACTGGATACCGGCAAGTTGACAGGGGATGTGGATTTTGAATCTGCCTCAAAGAGGGCGGGATGGATTACCCCGGTCCCCGGCGGCGTCGGCCCTATGACCATCGCCATGCTCCTCTACAATACGGTAAAAGCCGCTAAAATGACCGTCAGCAGTAATCCATAATCCCCCTTTATAAAAGGGGGAGATTCGTTTTTCCCCCCTTTAGAAAAGGGGGGGCAGGGGGGATTTGATCCAGGATTTCAAATGAGCAAGATAACGATCCCTGACATCTTAAAACGGAAAACAGAGGGGAAGAAGATCACCATGCTCACGGCCTACGATCATCTCTTTGCCCGGATTGTGGATGAGGCCGGTATTGATATCGTCCTTGTAGGCGATTCCCTTGGCACAGTCATCCAGGGCTATGCGACGACGATCCCAGTGACCATGGATGAGATGATCTATCATACACGGATGGTCAGCAGGGGCGTGAAGAATGCCTTGGTCGTCGGTGACATGCCATTCCTTTCCTATCAGGCCTCTGTTGAGGAGGGGGTCCGGAATGCCGGCAGGTTTCTCAAAGAAGGCGGGGCCGCAGCCGTTAAGGTAGAGGGGGGCGCCAACGTGATTGATAAGGTAAGGGCCATGATCTCCTCCGGGATCCCTGTCATGGGTCATGCAGGTTTACTGCCACAGACGATCCATCAGATGGGCGGGTATAAGGTGCAGGGAAAAGATGAGGTCTCTGCGGAGAGGATATTCAACGATGCCCTGATGCTCGAAGATGCAGGGGTGTTCGCCCTCGTGATGGAGGGCATTCCGGAGGGGCTTGCCAAAAAGATCACCGGCACAATAGCCATACCCACAATCGGGATCGGGGCCGGGAGTCACTGCGACGGACAAGTTATGGTATTGTACGATCTACTGGGCCTCCTGCCTCAACCCATGCCCAAGTTTGTCAGACAATATGCCTCCCTCAGAGAGCCCTGTATCGAGGCCATCCGGAAGTTCAGGGAAGATGTCGAGGGCGGCCGCTTTCCAGGGTCTGACGAGACCTATCACTCGTAACTCTATCAGGATACTTTCTATAGCGGCAGGAGGTCTAACATGGCCCTTGTAGAATCCCAAATAGCGACCCTGGGGATACCGTCACCTGTTCAGAGGACTCCTAGACTTCTAAACAACTCTTCTTACCCCGCCCAGCCCAGGATGTCGGACTCGCGGACGAGAGCGAGCTCCTTACCGTCCAGATCTATTTTTGTCGTCCCATATTTTTCGTAGAGGACCTGATCACCCGGTTTGAGAACTGTGGGTTTGAAGACCTTTTCCTCTTTCCCTTTGGATTTACTTCCCCACTTCTTTTCCGGTGCCTCCCAGCGTCCCTTCCCCACGGCCAGGACCCTTCCTTCTACAGGTTTCTCCTTGGCCGTGTCGGGGATGATTAGCCCCCCCGCGGTTTTTTCCTTGGCCTCCGCCGGTTCGATCAGTACCCAATCCTGTAACGGTCGCATCCCCATCGTGATACCTCCTGTTTTAATTCATCTGTGTCTCTAGGGTGGAATTATAAGGATTTGTTCCGTATCTTGCAAGAGGGATCGAAAAAGAGTGTGTTCTGCTGATTTTTAACTCTGTTATGTTATACTGAAATAAATAAACAACCATGGAATCCTCCTGGAAATTAACATGCCACTGGATCCAACAGCACAAGATCACGCTGTTGCTTCTTATTTTAATCGCCTGGGGATTTTGGCTACGGGTCAGCAGCATTAATCATCAATCGTTGTGGATTGATGAAGGTTATTCCATTAATGCGGCCCAGGCCATACTCCAGCATGGTTATCCATTGCTCGACTCGGGGCAGATTTACACCAATCAACCGCTGGGACTTTATACGATGGCGGTAATGATTAAAATTTTTGGGCTCAATCCTTTTCATCCCTGGCCAGTTCGTCTGCCAGCCGTACTGTTGGGAACGGCAGTTATTGGGGTTACCTATTTATTCGCCAAACAAATACTACGGAATAACATAACAGTACTATTAGTCACTGGGATAGTTGCCTGTTCCGAATGGGAAATTGCCTGGTCGGCTCAGGCCCGTGATTATGCCATGCTGCAATTTTTTCTTTTACTGTACCTTTATTTTTTATGGCTATGGTTGGACGGTCAAAAGTTAAGGCACCTCATCCTGGCGACGGCAATGTTATTAGCGGCAATTATGGCCCATGGGCTCGCCATTATTTTTGTGCCAATTTTTATTGTAATAATCGCTATCCGTTATTTGTTACGACCGCAACAACACACACAATCATGGCTAATTCTTTCGGCCGGAACCGTGATATGGATTCTGGCTAGTCTATCGGCAACCCACTTTAAGCTTTACCAAACGCATACTATTTACATTTACTATCTCCTTTACGTCAAAACAACGCTCCTCATTGGCGCCACGATTGGGATGCTATGGGCCTTTTTTGACCATCGTTGTGCCGATCCATTATTTTTTATTATTCTACATTGGGTCGTACCGCTGGCGATTCTGATCCAGGCGGGAGAGGCATTTCAAATCCGTTATCTCTTTCCCCTCTTCCCCCTAATGATCCTCCTCACGCTCTATGGCCTGGTAAGAATTATCCGGCTTTTGCATATCCAGTCTGGCTATCACATTAATACTCTCGTCTTGATCGTGATGGCGATCACGCTTTTTTACACGCAACTGCGCTTTCTGCCATTAGCCTTCTACCCCCTGGAATATGATTCGCCACAATCTCATTTTGGTCCTTCCGGAATTGCCGTGGGTCGGTAAGTTTTGTATGATGGGTTCCCAAGGAGGGAATACCAATGCAAGATACCGACCTGTACAAACAAGTGTTGGGGTTGCAGGAGCCGTGGTTTGTGGATCGAGTTGAGCTTAAAG
>JACRHF010000097.1 GCA_016217665.1 Nitrospirota bacterium
ATACTTTTCGCTCTATAATATTAATGTGGATGGCGGCGTCATGATTACAGGGAGCCATAATCCACCTGAGTTCAATGGATTTAAACTCTGTGCCGGGAAAGAGGCGCTCCATGGGGATTCTATTCAGGAGATACTGCGGATTATCGAGAGGGAGAAACCGGCCTTTGACACGTCCGGAGGCGCACGGCTGATCGAAAAGGTCGCATACACCGAGATCATCCCATCCTATCTTGCGTATCTCAAAGAGCAATTTGTCTTTCCAGATCAGGTTATAAAGCCTGCGATAAAGGTCGTTGTGGATTCAGGCAACGGGACTGCAGGGGTGATAGCCCCTGCCATATTACGGGAGATGGGGTGTGAGGTGATCGAGCTCTATTCGCAACCGGACGGCCGGTTTCCAAATCATCATCCGGATCCGACCGTTCCCGAAAATCTTGAAGACCTTATTAAATCAGTAAGGCAAAACAATGCGGATCTCGGCGTGGCCTATGATGGAGATGCGGACAGGATCGGCGTGGTAGATGAAACAGGGGACATCATATGGGGTGACCGGCTGATGATTATCTATGCCAGAGAGATATTGAAGGAATGGCCCGGAGGGACCGTCGTCTCTGAGGTCAAGGCCTCACAGGTCTTATACGATGCAGTAGAAAAGTCCGGCGGGAATCCGATCATGTGGAAGGCCGGGCATTCGCTCATCAAGGCCAAAATGCGGGAGGTAGAGGCCGTCCTTGGCGGCGAGGTCAGCGGCCATATCTTCTTTGCAGACCGGTTCTATGGATATGATGATGCCATATATGCCACCTGCAGGCTGATAGAGATCTTAAGAAGAGAACGGCCGGCAAGGGACAAAAAGGGAGAAGAGAAGAGGGGGGTAAGCTTCCTGCTGGAAGGGGTCCCGGTCACCTATACAACGCCGGAGATCAGGATCCCCTGTCCTGACGAAAAGAAGTTTCATGTAGTTGAAGAGATCCAGAGATTATTCTCTTCCCCGGGTTCCCGGCCCAAGACCCCTGGCAGCCTTCACATCAAAGATGTGATCACCGTCGATGGCGTTCGCGTTGTGTTTGATAATGGCTGGGGGCTCATACGCCCCTCCAATACCCAGCCGGTCTTAGTCCTGCGGTATGAGGCAGACACCGAAGGACGGTTGTCTGAGATCAGGACATTTATGGAGAATGTGTTGAAGGAGCGGTTAGCCTCAGCCTGAGGTGTTTCAGTACACTGAAGGCAATCCTGATGAGATCAAACCGGATGGGTTCCCTGTGCGGCAGGAGAAAAGCCTTATCAACGAAAAGCCCCAGCGGAGTGCCCATCATCTCGATCCCGTTGAGATCAATGTCTCTGTTATAATATTCCCTAAGGGCGGCAAGTGTCTCGACAGAAGAGACTGGAAGACCTATGATCTCACAGAGCACCCTGTCCAGCGGGAGACCGTCCACCGAGGCGGCTATCAGACCGAGCTGTTTTGGCTGTCCACTGACAGGCCCATTCCCCTCCATAGCCACAATGCCATCTATGATGTGGAGTGCGGGGTTCAGGATGTGATACACATCCAGGAGCATCTTTCCGAACCGGTGATCTTTGTCCCCTGCCCTGAAGTGCCAGAGGGGCTTTCGTTTTCCGACCACACATCCAAAAAGGTTTTTTACGGCGCCTGTAAACCCTGCCTGTACATGGGTCTTTAACTTGGGGAGGTTGATGATCTTATCCGCCTCTACTGCAGTCCGGTCGATGGAGATACCCTTTATCCAGGAGCCCTGGACAGGAACATATACAGGATTATTAAATGGGACAAGGGGGATACCATATCGTTTACAGATATCCGTAATCCCGGTCGGTAATGCGACAGCCGGCAGATCTCCAAAGGCCGGGCTGTCCCCGATAAAAGGGCGGCCCCCGCAGTCGAGCGCCAGACGCACAACCGCCTCAACAACAGCAGAGTGGGTCGTTGCACAGACCTCAGGCAAGACCCCTTTGATGAGGTTCGGTTTGATCAACACCTGGTCTCCGGGGGAGACAAACCGTCCGATCCCTCCAAGATGGTCTATAACGGTCTGGAGCGCCTTGGAGACATTTCCTGTCCCGTAGTCCTGGCAGTAGGATAAGACGACGGAGTGTTGCTCTTTGACCAATATCTTCTCCCTTCCCTAAATGAGTGATACCGTAATGGTATCGGCGATGAGGATGCCCCTGGTGGTCAGCCTTAACCGGTGATCTGTCGTATAGAGCAGGCCCCCGGCCTCAAGCGCTGTAAACCGGCTCCTGTGCGAGTCTTTGATGGATATGTGAAACCGGTCTTTGAACCAATCTAAGTCGATCCCCCTGATCTTCCTCAGGCCGAGGAATATCCCTTCTGTGATCGCCTCTTCATGGGTCAATCTTTCCATGCCCGCTGTTGCATGGCCGCTATCCTTTATCTGCCCGATGTAGGTGAGAGGGGCTGATTCATTCCACCACCGGACCCCCCACCCGGGTGCCGAGACATAGGAGTGGGCGCCTGCCCCAAGGCCGATATAGTCCATCGCAAGCCAGTATCTGTTGTTGTGCCGGCACTCAAGACCGTCCAACGAAAAGTTGGAGACCTCATAATGGCAGTAGCCGGCAGACCTCAACCTGTCAATGCCAAGCTCATACATGGCGGTCTGCTCGTCTTCCGTTGGGAGCAAAAGCCTCCCGTCTTCATATCGCCTGGAAAACACCGTCCCCTCTTCGATCGTGAGGTTATAGGTGGATAGATGTTCTGGCCGTAAAGAGAGGGCTTTGTTGACATCCGCCTCCCATTCCCTCAGAGACTGACCGGGTATCCCGAATATCAGGTCTATCCCGATGTTACGAAAGCCGGCCTTCCGTGCAAGTTCATAACATCGTAATGACTCCCGGACAGAATGGACCCTGCCAAGGGCCTTGAGACCCCTCTCGTGGAAAGATTGAATACCAATGCTAAGGCGGTTGATGCCGGCATCCTTGAAAAAGATAAGTTTATCATGAGTGAATAGTTGGGTGATAGTCCCGGGGTTGATCTCGATCGTGATCTCCGGTTCCTGGCCTGATGACTGTCCTGATGAGACCGGGAATGTCTTCCTTATACCATCTACAAGCCGCTTGATATACTCCGCAGGCATCAGGGAAGGGGTTCCCCCTCCGATGTATAGCGTTTCAAGCATCCTGTCTGACAGCTCCGGCCTCTTTGCGATATGAAAAGAGAGCTCTCTCAGCACGGCATCACTGTACGCATCCCATATCCCGCTGGGAAGATGGACTGTTGCAATGGAATTAAAGGCACAATAAGGACACTTCTGAACGCAGAACGGAATGTGTACGTAAATACCAATCATCTGATCCCTATTATTCATGATTAATCATGCGCTCCTTCCTTAGGATCGATTATAAGGATATAGGGAGTTGAAAACAAGGGGGGCTTCTCCAAAAGACATTCCCGAGGGGGCGAAAATTGACTAACGAGAGAAAGTCCTAGGCATCTTCATGAGAAAGTGTTTTGCCTTCCTGGATATCCATTTTTGACTTTGATATATTCATGAAACTCCCCTCCTTTGATTTATTCTTTGACTCCATATTTTTTAAGTAGTTCCACAATCCTTAAGTATTCTGCCTTAAATTCCGGATTATCTCCTACCATCGCCTTCAATTTTCCAACGCTATTTTTTACTCTATTTGGATCAGCTCCTTTACTCAGTAAAACCTCCACAACGTCGGGATGGGCAAAAAATATAGCAATCCCTAAAGCCGTATTACCATCCGATAACTGCGCATTAACATTAGCCCCTTTATCAATCAAAGCTTTTACCACATCCATTTCAACATAAGGGCTATAGAGCGACTTCAATAGCGGAGTCATTTTATCTTTACCTACCTCTACATTTACATCTGCACCCGCTTCCAATAAAATTCTCACAATATCAATATTATTTTTTCTATATAGAGCTACTGTTAGTGCTGTCCCCCCATCGTTGTTTTTGTCATTTACCCTTGCCCCCTTCTTTAATAAAAGCTTAACAATGTCAATATGACCCTTACCCGAAGCTGACATCAATGCTGTACGTCCTGCGCCATTTTTTTCATTTACCGCTACACCCTTTTCTATTAAAAATTCAACAATGTCAATATTGTCCCCCCTTATAGCACTCATCAATAATGTCTCACCACCTTCTCCTCCTGGAATTTTCTCATGAATACTAACCCCCTTGCCTATTAAAAGCTTAACAATATCAAAATAACCATTAATCGCCGCAGTATGTACGGCCTTTATTCCAACTTTATTTGCTTTAACATCTATGCCCGTTCCCAATAAAAGTTTAACAACATCGATGTGGCCACTACCTACTGCTCTATATAATGCCCCATATTTTGTCTCAGATTTTACCCCTGCATCCAAAAAAAGTTTTACTACAACAACGTCACCTTGCTCTACATATTGTAAAAAAACCTCATCAGTATAAGGAATATTCATCTTCCCTAAGCTGATACGGGCCTCCTCTGGACTCCTTCCAAAAACCATTAATGGAATTAAGAAAATAAAACACAAAAAGACAATAGTCTTTATATACGGCCTCATTTTATCCTCCTTTTTTGAGGTTTAACCACTCATTAAACGCAATACGCCCTATGAATTTGCTTTTCTGATGTTAAAGTAGCAGGATGGGCAGAAAGAGCGGGTCTTGCAGGAGAAGGCCAACAAGTATTCATTACGGCAGGGTTCCTCCCCGGCAGGGGCCACAGCCCCTCATTTGGATGTTTCTACAACAAACCGTACTGTCGTTCCATCCCCCAGCAAAACATGGTCCCGCGTGGACATCTGCAGGGTTACCGAATGGGGGCCGGGCGATAGATTTTTCAGTGTCACTGGGGAAGATTTTACGGTCCCCCATTTTTCTCCGTCCAGGAGGAGATGGAGATGTTCCCCACTATCTTTTCGCCCTTTTAGAAACCGGAACACAATCTGGACTGTGGAGGAGGCAATGACGGCATCTTCCCGGGGAGAGAGGATCTCCACCTGGGAGGCCCCTAAGGTATATTCTGGGGATCCCCCAAGGGCCGATGAATCTCCCATCTGGGCACTGAATAAGAAGACCAAGAGTGCGATCAGGACTGTCATCCTTGCTCCCTTCACTTCTACTTCATTTAATGATGCCCCTCCTGATGCATGCCGCCCATGCCGCTGCTGAGCCCAAGATCAAAGGATAGACGCTGTTCAGGTGTGAGGATTGAACGCATCTCGACCATATGGTCATATTTCTTTATCATCATCTCCTTTTTGATCTCCATGATATCGTTTATATTGCTCTGGATGGCCTTCGTGTCCGGGTTATCCTGCGTAATCAGGTCATTTAACTCGGCCTCCTTCAGGTTGGCCTTTGCTTCAAGTATGCTCATAGCCTTTTTTAATTCCAGGTGCATCTTATCTGTCTTTATCTTCTGCTCTTCTGTGAGCGTCTCCTTCCAGCTCGGAGTCTCCATACCCATACCATGACCTTTGAGTTGTTCTGTCTCCTCCATTTTGCCCATCTTCTGGGCATGGTCGTGCCCCATATCGCCCATTTGGGCTGATGCAAGTGATACGCATGAAATAAGTACGGCGATTAACATTGAGATAAACCTATATTTTTTTGTCATCACTGACCTCCTTTTGTTTATTTTTTCATTATACACGTTTTTCCTTTTGCCGGGCAAGATTATTATTTCTGTCTCCTGTTTAAAGAGCCATCAAAATGCCACCTCGATGGCTATTCTTCCGAAGTTCTCTTTCTTACGATCAAACCCAAAGGAATAGCCAAGTTTGAGAGTTGTTTCATGGGGGAAGGCAAACCATATTTGAGGGATGATTGAACCTTCGTGAGAATGCGTGTTGTAACGTACTTCAGCCCCCAGTCGGAGAAGCTCTGTCGCATTATACCGGAGTCCAAAAGAAGGAATAAATGCCGTGTTGCCTGATCTTAAAAAAAATTCTTCTGGCAGATTCAAAGTTACATTCAGCAGATCAAAGTCTTTAGAAAAAATCAGTCGAGGCTCAATAGCCGGTTGTTGCCGGTCCCCCTCATCTCTTTCCGTATTCACTTCAGCGGAAACGGCGACATCAATCGGCTTTTCATTTTCTTCAAAAAAGCGGTAACGCGTTTCAAATCGGCCCGATTGAAAAACAGCTTCTTGACGTTGACCCACCTCGAGGGTAACCCGCCCGTCGATCATCCACTGGTCGGTAATCCCGTATTCAGTGGCCAGATTGTGACTAAGAAACGAGACCTTTTTACCTGAATCTTCCTGCTTCCGATACCCGCCATCAAGCCAATATTCAGCCTCTACCTCTCCCTTTTCAAGGGTCAGATAAACCAAAGTTTCATCAATATAATCATCCCGATGTGCGAACGCCGGTTCACCATTCAAAAGAGCGGATAGTAAAATTATTATCAGAGTGTAAAATCTTAACTTACAAAGGCGAAGGTCCAAATTCATTCGATTTTTCGCTTCCCATCAATGAGTGTGATGTGATCATCATTATGTGTTGATACCGGGGACAGTCTGGGGACATGTGGTATGGTAGTCCCAACGGGATTCGAACCCGTGTTGCCGCCGTGAGAGGGCGGCGTCCTAGGCCTCTAGACGATGGGACCTTAATTTGTGCTGAAAAACGCCCATCTGCGGCGTTCTCCTTGCAACTATCTAAAAAATAAAAACCACACGAGTGCATATGTTGGTATAAGAACAGGCAGTGAATACTTGTATACATACTCAAAGAAACTTGGGCATTCTACACCTGACTGTTCAGCGATTGATTTTACCATAAAGTTGGGGCCGTTGCCAATATAGGTGTTTGCCCCGAAAAAGACTGCGCCGAGAGAGATGGCCTGGACATATTTCCAGGTATGGACAGCCAGGCCGTTCCCTATTATTATTGTATGGGTCGGATCCAGGAACTTTGCCATATCTGCATCAACAGAGAGATTTGCAAGTCCAAAGGCCGCACTGAGGAAATTCAGATAGGTCGGCGCATTATCGAGAACGCTCGAGAGCATTCCTGATCCCCAGTAGAACTGCCCGTAGGTGTTTATCCCGAGTGCAGAGGCATTCTGTTCAAGGTAATCGAGCGCCGGGATCATCGTAGCAAATATCCCGACAAAAAGTATGGCGACCTCTTTTATCGGAAGAAAATTAAATTCGTTTGCCGCAAGCGCCTCTCTGTTCGAACTCTTATAGGAGATAGCCGACACAACAATCATCAGGGTGGCGACGATCAGCGTAATAAAGAGTTCCCCGTTCTCCCCCATCCCCCCTTCAAGGTGTTTAATAAATTCCGCCTTCTGCATCAAAACTAAGGCAAGTATTGCGAACAGGTATATGAAGTTCTGTTTCCCGAGGATATCCATCTTCCCATGGCCGGCGCCCTTTGAGGTCCGATCCTGCACCCTGGAATAATTTATCGAATCGATGATATAGAATATCACCAGGACGATGACCGTCGTAAGGAGCCATATATACCAGACCTTACCTAAAACCCAGAAGAACGGCACACCCTTGAGATAGCCCAGGAAGAGTGGCGGGTCGCCGATAGGGGTCAGGGCCCCACCGATGTTGCTTACGATAAAGATGAAGAATATGACCTGATAACCCTTTACCCTCTCTTTGTTGATCCTCAAAAAGGGTCTGATCAGGAGCATTGATGCACCAGTCGTCCCGAGCAGATTTGCCAATATTGCACCCATAAAAAGGATGGTCGTGTTTACAAGCGGGGTCGCCTTGTTGCTTACTTTGATGAATATCCCGCCCGAGACTACAAAGAGTGAGCCTATCAGGGCGATAAAGCTATAGTACTCAACCCCGGTGTGTATCAGTTTGTGCAGACCATACGAGGTTTCTCCCGCAACGTCGGCAAAGCCGTTTGATGCCCTTATATAAAAGAGATAATAGGCGATGACAAATAAACCGAGCCCGAAAGAGACCCGTGAATAATTTTTTTCCCACCAGTGTCTGTTGATAAAGGGTGCGACTGCTATGGAGGCAAGCAGCAGGGCAAAGGGGATGATGTTCAATGCACTGAAGTGAGCCATCTGGTGCATTTCAAATTCAGCGGCCAGGGCAAGACCGGATTGAGAAATAACCATAAGGGGTGAAAATAGTGCATAGATTGCCAGCTTCTTCACATCTGTCTCCTGAAATTTAACAAGGACATAAGGATGTAATGTATCGCTCTTGTCTGCTTTTCCCCTCTCAGCAGGTTTTATAGACTACACTATGGTGATTTTGAAGTCAACCCTTTGCGTGAGTCTTAAAAGTCTTGTCCTGATATTGACGGGGAAATCCCTTCCTGCTAATATAGCCGCAGAAACTAACAAGGAGGAAAAGATGTTACGACGAATTTTAATTCCCTTTGACCCTTCTTCTTATGCGGCTGCTGCTTTGGAGTATGCCTGTTTTCTTGCCAAAAGACAGAATGCCGAAGTCACCGGTGTGGTTGTACTGGATATTCCTGGAATTGAGAAATCGATCGGTCCGACGCCCCTGGGCGGGATTTACTACGCCTCGATGCTGGAGAAGACCAAAGAAAAAAGGGCCCATGAACATATTCAAACATTACTGGGAAAGTTCAGGGAAAAATGTCAAAAAGAGGGCGTTGCCCACCGTGAAGCTGAGCTTCAGGGATCTCCAAGCGAGCAGATTCTCCAGGACTCGATCTATTACGACCTGGTGGTGATGGGGATGCGTACGCATTTCCACTTTGAGACCGAACCTAAACCAGGGGATTCTATAGAGCGGATATTCAGTCATGCGAGTACCCCTTTTCTGACAGTACCAGAGCATTTTCAACCCAAAGAAAAGATAAACGTCCTGATCGCCTTTAACGGAAGCCTGCCGGCCGTCCGCGCCCTGCAGGGATTTACGCATTTATTTGAGGCATCCGCTTTTGAGACGGATATTACGTTACTGATATCCGAGTCAGATGCAAACCTTGCGAAGTTCCACTTAGACGGGGCATCCGCTTATCTCAAGGCCCATTCCTTCCGTAACGTAAAAATTGAACGGATCTCTCAGGATATTCTCCAGGCCATGGAAGAAAAATATCTCCCCTGGGCGGATCTGGTGGTGCTTGGGGTTCATTCGAAAAAAGGACTCCTTGATTTCATGCTGGGAAGTCTGAGCAGGCATCTGATAAAAGTGGGGACTAAGCCTCTCCTTTTTGGGCAATGATGAAGAAAAAGGGGACAGATTTATTTTGCGATGGCATCGCAAAATAAATCTGTCCCCTTTTTCTTGTCAATCACTCACCTTCTTTTTCAGTTCATCCAATTTGGCGAGGGCCTGGAGCGGAGTCATGTTCATGAGATCTAATTCTCTGATTTCCTCTATGACAGGATGTGACTCATGCTTTTGGCTGAATAGATCTGTTTGGTAAGTTTCATTCAATCCCCCCACATCAGAAATCCCCCTTAATCCCCCTTTTGTAAAGGGGGAGATAGAATCATCTTCACCGGTATGCGCCAGTTTAGGGATGCCTCTATCGTCCAGCTCTTCTTTTTCGAGATTGGTAAGGACCTCCCTGGCCCTGCTGATGATCTCCATTGGCAGGCCTGCAAGCCTTGCCACCTGTATCCCATAGCTCTTATCCGCCATCCCCGGCATCACCTTCCGCAGGAATATCACCTCGTCGTTCCATTCCCGGACGGCCACGTGGGCGTTGAATATCCCGTCACTGGTCAGTGCAAGCTCTGTAAGCTCATGGTAGTGGGTGGCAAAGAGGGTCTTGGCCTTTGTGTGCCGGTGGATATACTCTGCAGACGCCCAGGCGATGCTGATCCCGTCAAAGGTGCTTGTCCCCCGGCCTATCTCATCGAGCAAGATCAGGCTCCTGGATGTGGCATTACGCAGGATCGCGGCGGTCTCTTCCATCTCCACCATAAAGGTACTGCGTCCCTCGGCCAGGTTATCCGAGGCCCCGATGCGTGTAAATATGCGGTCCACAATCCCGATGGCCGCCTCTTTCGCCGGGACAAAGCCCCCCATCTGGGCCATCAGCACAATGAGGGCCACCTGACGCATGTAGGTGGATTTCCCTGCCATATTGGGTCCGGTGAGGATCATGAGCTGGTTGCTGTCGCAATCGAGATCTGTATCGTTAGGGACGAACCTCTCCCCTAAGTCGATCTGCTCCACGACGGGGTGCCGTCCGTCCCGGATGCTGATCCGTGGGCCTTCATCTATAACGGGTCTGACATAGTGAAATAAATGAGCCGCCTCGGCAAATGCAGATAAGACGTCCATCAATGCGATCGCCTTTCCCCCTCTCTGGATCTTCTCGACCTCTCCTGCCGCCATCTCCCTGATCTCTTCAAAGAGCTGGTATTCCATGGCCTTGATCCGCTCCTCTGCGCCCAGGACCTTCTCTTCGTAATCCTTCAGCTCAGGGGTAATGAACCGCTCGGCATTTACCAGGGTCTGTCTTCTGATGTAATCCTGCGGGACATTCCTGAGATTGGACTTCGTGATCTCGATGTAATAGCCAAACACCCGGTTGTACCGGATCTTTAAAGAGTCTATGCCCGATCTCTGCCTCTCCTGTGCCTCAAGCCTGGCGATCCACCCCTTTCCTTCACGGCTGATCCCCCTGATTTCATCGAGCTCCTTGCTGTACCCGTCCCGGATCATCCCGCCTTCGGTGATCGTTAGAGGAGGGGATTCCACAATGGCCCTGCCGATCAGCCCCCTCAGGTTATCGAGGGTGTCTATCCTGTCATGGGTCTCCCGGATCATCGGATTGCCATATTCTGAGAGGATGGCCTTGACCTCCGGGATGACATCAAGACACTGATTGAGAGATATCAGATCCCGTGCATTGGCGGCCTTCAGGGAGATCCTGCTGATGATCCGTTCCATGTCCTGGATAGGGCGCAGGAGTTCTCTCAACCGCCACCGGCGGGTGTGATTACCTTGAAAATCTTCGACAGCATCCTGCCGTCTTACAATCTCTTGAAGATCCATGAGCGGGTGGAGGATCCAGAGTTTCAGGAGTCTCCCGCCCATAGGGGTGATGGTCTTGTCGAGGAGATGAAAGAGGGTCCCCTTCCTCTGACCGGTCTGGTTTGACCTGATGAGTTCGAGGGTCCTCTGCACCGTCTCATCAAGGGTCATATAGTGTGTGCTCTGATAGACCCTGACGGTATTGATATTCCTGAGAGAGGTCTTCTGGGTCTCAGAGAGATAGTGGAGGAGCGCCCCTGCGGCATTGATGGCCGGGCCTTTCAGATTGATCTTAGATAACTCGGCGGTATCTTTTCCGATATGCTCATGGAATATCCGGGTGGCACTCTCATATTCAAAGACTTCTGAGGGATATGGGTTTATAAATGGCAGGTGCTGGCCCATGTTGCTGAGGAGGGAAGATGTGTCTGAGCCCTGAGGGAACAAGACCTCCCTGGGTTCGATGCGCGCCATCTCGTCTTTGATCCCTGAGATCTCCATCTCGGCGATGAAGAAATCCCCGGTGGAGACGTCTACAAAGGCCAGTCCTGCAGGCCCTGTGTCCGGATATATCGCGGCGATAAAGTTGTTCTCCCTGGATTCGAGCAGGCTCCCATCAAGGACCGTTCCCGGGGTGATGACCCGGATCACCTCACGCCTGACGATCCCCTTGGCCTGGGCCGGGTCTTCCACCTGCTCGCAGATGGCCACTTTGCGGCCTTCCCGGATCAACTTCGGGAGGTAGGAGTTGATGGCATGGTAAGGGATCCCGCACATGGGGACAGGGTCATCGGTCCGCTTATCCCTGGTGGTTAGAGCGATCTCAAGGATCTTTGATGCCGCGATGGCATCGTCATAAAACATCTCGTAGAAATCGCCCATCCTGAAGAAGAGGATGGCATCCTTGTGTTCCCTCTTGATATTCTGATACTGTCGCAGTAAGGGGGTTAGTTGTTCCTGGTCTGCCATCTTTGTCTCAGTTGGATAGAAGGAAAAGGGGACAGATTTATTTTCTGGCTTTGGCCTGAAAATAAATCTGTCCCCTTTTCCTTCTTATGCTTCTGTCTTCTGCAGGGACCGCCGCAGTTTTCTGATCTCCATCTTGTCTCTGATCCATGCCGGTAAGAGAATGATCGTAAAGGCCAGGCCGCCGGTAACAAATGTCCCTACCAGGATGATGTACAAAGGCTGAGGGGATGTGATTCCAAAGAGGTAGTTGATCTGTACCTGGTCTTTATTGGCTATGGCAAGGATCAGGACTGCGGTAATAATGATAAGCGAAAAGACAATACGGATCATCTCTCTGCTCCTTTCAATGTTTCCCTGAAAAAGGGAAGGAGGAGGTCATACGCCGCCCCTATGTGCTGGGGCAGCACCTTGATATCCGCAAGGACAGGCATGAAGTTTGAGTCCCCCATCCACCGGGGGACAATGTGGATGTGCAGGTGCTCGTCAATGCCGGCGCCGGCGGCCTTACCGAGGTTCATCCCTATGTTAAATCCCTGGGCTGCAAAGACCTGCCTCAGGATTCCCTGTGACATCCTGGTAATATCCATCAGTTCATGGAGAACCCCTGCCGGGAGTTCCTCTAAGGCCTCGGCATGCTGATAAGGGACGATCATCAGATGGCCGTTGTTGTAAGGAAAGAGGTTCATGATGGTAAAGACGTGTCTCCCCCGGAAGAGGATCAGATTTTCCTTGTCTTTGTCCTCTGAGGGTTTTGTGCAGAAAATGCAGCCCTCAGGATTTCCTTCCAGGATATATTGGAGCCGCCAGGGCGCCCAGAGCTGTTTCATGTGAGAATCCCCGATCAAATCCCCCCGTCCCCCCCCTTTTCTAAAGGGGGGGGGAAAATTAATCTCCCCCTTTGAAAAAGGGGGATTAAGGGGGATTATTTTCATACCTCTTTATGATTCTTTAAGCCCAGTTCCTTCATGATAATCTGCAAGTCCTCCCATGCGAGGTGTTTGTGTCCGGCATTTCGAAGGAGATAGGCGGGATGGAACGTGGGCACTATCTTGTAGTTGCCCTTCACGTGAACCTTCCCCCTGAGCCCGCTGATCTTTACCTCTGTCTCCAGGAGTGTATGGGCCGCGAATGCCCCTAAGGCGCAGATCACCTCAGGCCGTATGATAGCGATCTGTTCTTCCAGGAACGGCCTGCACGCCGTGATCTCGTCCTCCTCCGGATTCCTGTTCTGAGGCGGCCTGCATTTGACGACATTGGCGATGTACACGTCATCCCTGACAAGTCCCATCGCCCCGATCATCTTAGTCAGGAGTTCGCCGGCCCTCCCCACAAAGGGCTTACCCTGGCGGTCTTCTTCCTCACCGGGGCCCTCTCCGACAAAGAGGAGTCTCGTATCAGGGTTGCCGGTCCCGAAGACGATGTGGGTCCTCCCGTTCCAGAGCTTGCAGCGTTTACACTCCCCGATCTTCTCACGCAGGTCTTCAAGCCTGCGGGATTTATCTCCTGGTTCCGAAAATCCTTGATCAAATCCCCCCTTACCCCCCTTTTCTAAAGGGGGGATTTCGCTCCCCCCCTTTGAAATAGGGGAATTATTTTCATGCCCCTTAAATACCTCCACCACCCCGGTTTCCTTGAGGAACAGGAGATATTCCTTCGTGTCCTTAACAATATCCAGGACCTCTTTTCCTAAATCCGTCTTTGTGTCCATAAACTGATCACCGGTTATCTGCGACTTTCCCCAGTTCTCCTGCAGCCTTCTTCAATACCTCCCTGTGGTGCCTGCCGATGGCCTTCATCTCGATAAGCCGCGTCTTCTCATCTTCATATCTCAGGGTGATCTCAATCCTCTCACCCGGCAACCGGTCGGTGATCCTCTCGGCCCATTCAATCGCGGTCACCCCTCGTCCATAGATCACCTCTTCCATCCCGATATCCCTGAGGTCCTCCACAACCCCGATCCTGTAGAGGTCTATGTGGTAGAAGGGGACCCTCCCCTTATATTCCCGGATGATGATAAAAGTGGGGCTTGTGACCCCCTTCCCCTTGATGCCAAGCCCCCCGGCAAGCCCTTTCACAAAGCAGGTCTTTCCTGCGCCGAGCTCGCCCGTCAGGCAGACGATGTCCCCGGGAGAGAGGAGCCGCCCTAAGGACCTTCCGATGGACATTGTCTCACCGGCGCTCTTTGTGTAAATTTGAGTCTTGTATCCCACATCCCTATTTTACTTCTGTTTCTTATGTTATGTTTCTTCTGATTTCTAACTTCTTGCTTCTGACTTCTGTTTTCTCACCTCTCTCCCATTGAGATTGCCCGGACAACATCCTTTTTCCCGACGATCCCCATGAGCTTTCCTTTTTTCACAACCGGCAGATGGTGGATATCCTTTTCGCACATGATCGTGGCAACCTCTTCAATGGTTGTATTCTCCGTAATGGTGACGACATCCCTTTTATAGATGTCCGACACCTTGGTGGCCGCCATCCTCTTGAGATCGTCCTCGAACTTTTTGGAACTGCCAAGATAGATCACGGCATCAAAGATGGTAATGATCGTAGGGATATGGAGCCTCTGCTCCATCTTGATCAGGTCGTTCTCGGTCACGATACCGATAAGCCCGCCCGCTTCATCCACCACCGGCGCCCCGCTGATGTCATGCTTGGTAAACAGGCGTGCAAGCTCTTCAATGGTCATCTCCGGCTTCACCGTTACGACCTCTTTTGTCATGATATCCTTTGTTTTCATAACGCCTTCCTCTCTTTAGGCCCGATGAATCGGGCAACTCAATCCCCCCATCCCCCCTTTATTAAAGGGGGGTAAGGGGGGATTATCTGTTATCTGAAAGATGCCGGATCGCCGCCGGTATCCTGGCAATCAGGTCCCCGGCGATCATCCCGACCATCCCAATATCTTTTGCGGCCATGTCTCCGGCAAGGCCATGAAGATAGACGCCAAGCCGTACGGCGGCAGAGAGGCCCATCCCCTGGGCAATAAGGCCGGCGATGATCCCTGTCAGGGCATCTCCGGTCCCTGCTGTGGCCATGCCCGGGTTGCCGGTAGGGGAGAGGTGCACCCCTCCGGAGGGTTCTGCGATCACCGTGTGCGCCCCTTTCAGGACAATATATGCCCCGTGAGCCATTGCAAAGGCCCTGGCCATTCCGATGCGGTCCCTTTGGACATCGGCAGTGCCTTTACCGCTTAGCCTCCCCATCTCTCCGGGGTGGGGCGTGAGGATTGTCGGGAACCTCCGATCTCTCAGCACGTCAAGGTGGCCTGCCAGGGCATTGATCGCATCGGCATCCATGACGATGGGCGCCTCAATCTCCTTGATTAATCTCCGGGTTATCTCAGCGGTCTCTTTGTGCGTTGTCAGCCCCGGGCCTATAGCGACGACCTCTTTATCCTTTGAGAGCTCAAGGATCTCCTCCAGGGCCGCCAGGGCGATGGTCTTCTCAGCCGTCTCAGCGAGGGGAGAGGTCATCACCTCGGTTACCTTCTCTGCAACGATGGGCTGGACGCTCTCAGGGATGGCAAGGGTGACAAGGCCTGCCCCGGTCCGCAGGCAGGAGAGCGAGGTCATCGCCGCGGCCCCGCCCTTCCCTATGGAGCCTGCAATGACCAGTACGTGACCAAAGCTCCCTTTGTGCGACTCTGCCGGCCTCAGTGGGATCAACTCCCGCATAGCCTCCTCTGTTAGGAGGTGCAGGTAGATAGACTCCCTCTCAATGGCGGCCCTGGGTATGGAGATATCCACGACATGAAGCCTTCCGGCAAATTCACAACCAGGGTAGAGGAGGTGCCCCCTCTTTGGGAGGGCAAAACTCACTGTTGCCGTGGCCTGGACCGCTCTCCCCATGACCTCTCCTGTATCCGAGTTGATCCCTGTGGGGATGTCTACGGCCACCACGGGCCTCCTGGAATCATTGATCAGTCCGATGACCTCTCCGTATTCCCCTGTCACCGGTGAGGAGAGACCTGTCCCTAAGATGGCATCAATAATGACATGGCTATGGTTTAAGGCGATCCTCAAGGCCTGCATATCATACATTCCACGGCTGTAGAGTTCTATGCCCATCTTTAATACGATATCAAGGTTGACTGCGGCATCCCCTTTCAAGGCCGCCTGCTCTGACAGGAGGTATACCTGGACCCTTGCCCCGCGGTTGTGGAGCAGTCTTGCGGCAGCGAGGCCATCGCCGCCGTTATTCCCCTTCCCGCAGACAATGGTAATTTTCTCCCCTTTCACAGGACCATACATCTCTTCCAGAATGTGGAAAACCCCGAGGGCGGCATTCTCCATCAGGAGAAGGGTGGGAATGCCGAATTCCTCCCCGGCCCTGCGGTCTATATTCTGCATCTCCTGGGAAGTGGCTACAAACATCTCTGCCTCATCGTGATATTCTGATATTCTTAGGATATGCTGCCTTCCAGGATCACCTGGGCAATGGCATATCCATCATCATGGGCATCATGGGCATCGTGGGCAATGCTGACGTGGATCGTCCTGACCCCCATGGCCTCTGCCAGGGCTCTTGTCTTGCCATGGAGCATGACCTCTGGTTTTCCGCTCTCTTTATTGACAATCTCTATCCCCTTCCAGGTCACCCCGTGGCTGTGGCCGGTCCCGAGGGCCTTCATCACGGACTCCTTTGAGGCAAAGCGGGCTGCAAGATGGATATGGGGTGACTTGTGATTGAAAGAATAGGTCAGTTCGCCCTCTGTAAACACCCTGTTGAGGAACCGCTGACCCCACCTGGCCTCAGTCTCTTTGATCCGCCTGACAGACACAATGTCTATCCCCGTGCCGATGATCACTGTACCCTTATCCTGATCTTGTCACATTATTGTCTTGCAGAAATACCCGGCAAAATTATGACAGAAACCTGCGGCAGGGTCAATATAGCAATAAAGGAAGTATGGGTTTGGGTTGGTTTGAGTTGACCCCCCATGATTGGCGGGATTATACTTTAAACAGGAGGCAGGTGCCTTATTATGAATATACAGACAAAAGTTGTCCTCTCTATCCTGGTTTCAGGATTTATTGCCCTGTCTATGGCCTTATCTGTCACATACTATCAGGTGAGGAATGTCTTTACAGAGGTCATAGGCAAGGATTTTGAAGAGACGGCAAGGAAGACGGCCGAAAGGATTGACGCCACGGTCAAGGAAGAGATTACGACATTCCAGTATCTGGCGGCGAACCGTGCCTTCATTGAAGGAGTAAAAGAGGAGAGAAGAGAGGCGATAGAGGTCTATCTGACCTATTACTTGAGTTATATGAAAGAGCGAAAAGAGCATCTTGACCTCTTTGTTGTCAATGAAAAGGGGAGGATTATTGCGGATGGCAATTTGATGCATGATCATGGGATAGATCAGTCTGATGAGCCATGGTGGAAGATCACCTACAATGACGGGAGAGGGAAGGTATATGCCAGTGACATACATCCTGACCCTCTGACCAGGAGCCGGGCCTTTGATATCGGCATCCCTGTGATCGATCCGTCAACAGGGAGGGTAGTGGGCGGTATCGGGAGTATTTTAAATGCCGATCTCTTTTTTGACTTTATGAAGGAGATGGGTTTTGGTGCGACAGGGCATGCGATGCTTATCAATTCTGAGGGGACTCCGTTGATCTGTTCACTCCTGCCGCTTGCGGAACACTCCATGAACAGGGCCTTGATGAATCTGATCGTCAGTAGGGGGATGGGATGGGCCATTTCTGAAGAGGATGCCCATGGAGGGAAGAATTCGGTCATAGGGTTTAGTCCGGCAGGGTATATAAACTCTCTCGGCGCTGAAAGCCTTGACGGCCATCAGTGGTATAGCTTTGTGCGTCAGGATCCGGCGGAGACCTTTGCCCCTGTCAAGAGGATTATTCTTAAGATATTCCTCCTGGAATCTGCAATCGTCCTGATATTATCGGTCATCGGTTTCTTTGCAGCCCGCAAGATCTTGATACGACCTGTAAGCCTCCTTCGTGAAGGGGTCGAACGGGTAGGGAAGGGGGACCTGGATCACAGGATTGATATCCATACAGGGGATGAGCTCGAGGCCTTTGCGGATGGTTTTAACAGCATGGGCAGATCCCTCAAAGAACACTATCATCATCTTGAGGAGAAGATAAAGGAAAGGACGGCAGAGCTTGAAAAGGCAACGAATTATCTGGAGAACATCCTCAAATATTCAGGGGATATGATCATTACGACCGGCCTGGATGGAAGGATCGTTACCTTTAATGAAGGGGCAGAGCGGATTCTTGGATATCAAAAGGAAGAGGTCATCGGGACGTTCATGGCTGATTATTATTACCACAGAGAAGACAGGGAGAAGATCCTTCAGATTATTGAACAGGGGACAGGAGTGAGCAATTATGAGACCCAGCTTGCCAGAAAGGACGGCAAGGTCATTGACATCAGCCTCTCCCTCTCCCTCCTGAGAGATAAAAGCGGGAATGTCATCGGCACGGTAGGGATCAGCAAAGACATTACCGAATGGAGGCTGGCACAGCAACAGTTGAGGGAGTATTCCCAGAGACTGGAATCGATGGTGGAGAAGAGGACCCTGGAATTAGAGGAGAACAAGAGTCATCTTGAGGCGATGCTGGGCGGGATCGCCGATGGGGTTATCTTCACGGACCAGGAGAACAAGATCACCTTCATGAATGGAGCGGCTGAAGCGATATTCGGGATCAAAAGGGATGACTGGATCGGAAAGGATTTCAAGGGTGCCCATTCCCCGGAGGCTCATCAGAAGGCCCTCTATCTGATCAAGGAGATGCGTGCGGGAAGGATGAAGTCTTATAGTTCAGAGATCAAATCAGGGGAAAAGACGATCTCTGCCCACTTCTCTCCGATCATACACGGCCTGGAATATTTAGGTGTCATCTTTATCACAAGGGATATTACAGAGATGAAGAGACTTGAGGCGGAACTGTTACAGTCGGAAAAGCTTGCCCTGATCGGCAAGATGTCCTCGGCCATCGCCCATGAGATGAGGAACCCCCTCGTCCCGATCGGCGGCTTTGCCAATCTGATCTACAAGAGGGTGGAGGAGGGGTCTCCTCTGAAGAAATATGCCGGGATCATTGTGAGGGAGATAGAGAGGCTGGAAGGGCTTCTCCAGAACATCCTCTATTTTACAAAGGATATCAAACCCATCCCTGAACCCGCGAATCTTAACGAAGTGATCAATGAGGTCCTCTTCCTTTATAATAAGACCTTCTCGGACAAGGATATCGAGCTCACTGTCCGTCTTTCTCCGGATATCCCTCTGACTCAGCTCGATCCTTCCAAGATAAAACAGGCGCTGATCAACATATTCTCCAATGCCATTCATGCGATGCCGGATGGCGGAACTCTTACAATTAAAAGCAGCAGGAAAGAGAAGAATGGCCGGTCCTATGCAGCGGTCAGTATCGGAGATACAGGGGCCGGTATTCCTGAGGAGATCCGGAGAAAGATATTTGACCCCTTCTACACCACAAAGGTCCATGGCCTGGGTCTGGGACTTACCCTGACCCAGAGGATCGTTGAATCCCATGGTGGTGACATAGAGGTGGAAAGCACAGAGGGGAAAGGGACCACCTTCATCGTAAACCTGCCGTTATAGGCCAGTCGCTTTCCGGGGATCTTTGGTCAGAATTCCCGCCTTGTCTTCATCTTAGGACTCTTATCCGGTACTTTCGTGGACCCTCCTCCAAACAAACTATCGAACAGGCCGCCGAAAAAGCCGCCAAAAAATCTGGACGACCTCTTAAACTCCCTATCTCTGGGAGAAGGCGGGACATAGAACTCCCGCTTTTTAGGTTCGACCGGGCTATAATAATAGTGGCGACGGTGAGGGGTGTACGAATAAAAGTAGTAAAAATGGAAATCATAGGGGTAGTAGTCGTAAGGGTAATAGTAGGGATACCAGTAACGCCTCGGGTAAACCGGGGCGTAGTAATAGATCGGCTCTTCTAAGATCAGGCCTTCCTGTTTTTTCATGTCCTCCACTTGCAGATACCTTACAGACCTGGCACCTGCCTGATCATCATAAACCAGACGGCTTGGCCTGTCCGATTCTATGGTCGCAGACGGAATCTCGAAGACCGCGTATCCGGCAGCGGTATCCTCAGGATCTATTTCCTGTGTCTTCAGCGGTGCCGGCGTTGCATCAGTCAGCCTGCTCAGGGGGATCGTCTCCCCCTTTTCTGTGATTAGGGAGAGATTCTCCGGGACGATCAGAATATTATTTGTTGAGTTATTGCGAAGCCAGATATAGTAGACCTCCGGGATCTTTTCCCCCTTCTCTTCACTCTGTAAGACATCCCAGTACGCGATGGAATAGGCCATACTGATCTTACTGATGGGGCCATCCTCCAGGAAAGAGGCCCTGTGTTCATAGATCCTGTCGTGGCGTTCGCTATAGATTCCATAGCGCTCATACCCGCCGGTAGTCGCGCATCCACTGAAGAGTGTCAGGAATAAAAGATAAATGATGATGGTCTCGTAAAAAGTCTTGACAGCGGACGGCTTCGTAAAAAGCTCCATATGCAAGGCACGCAAATCCTGAGGAATGAGGCGTACTTTTTCAGGTACGCCGCAATGACGAAGGATGCAGCGCAACGCCGCAGATGGACTTTTTACGAAGCCGTCAATGATGGTTAATACCATACCTTCAGACCAATCTTAAGAGAGAACTGGTCTATCAGCGTAGCCTCTATATTGAGGGCAAAGTTCTCCCGCGGATCAAAAAAGAGGTTTGTACCCGCCACCAGACCGAGATTGCTGTCCTCCTCCAGAGATAGCCGGCCTACCCTGGGGTCTTCAATCGTATCCCGGGAGTCGAGCCATGAAAATCTTGCGCCAATATAGGGCTCCCAGTACTGGGACCTCCATAAGCCAATCCCCTCAAGCGTATACTCCCTCCACCGGATCGTCTCCTTAGCAAACACATCCTGAGATTGAATAACCGTTAAAACATGATCTTTTGTCTCAAAGTTCAGGGTGTCGGCCCGCGTGATGACCTGGAACTTCTTCGGCCCCGGATATTCATATACCGTCAGGGAAACGCCGCCGCCGTAGGCAAGTCCGTAGTCCCCCCTGTAGTCATTGAACTCGTCGATCACAAGATTCGCCGTCCCGGCCTGAAGATAGAACTCGACAGGACGCCAGGGCCTTGTTGCAACCTTAGCCAGGACCCTTGTAGATTCCGCATCCCCCTCAAAGTTGACCCCCGGGCTTATCTCTTCAACCACGGTTCGTGTGACAACCTGAGTGGAGAGATCAACCTCAAAAAAGCCCTTGATGTTGCCCGGATGTACAGAAGGGGGCGGCAGATCCTCCGCATAAACAGGGGCAATATAAAATACGATCGCTAAAAGAGGGCAACAGAGGAGCGACAGTCTCTTTTTTTTCCGTTCTCTAATTCTCATAATATTACTTTATCTCACTTTACCCTGATTATGCAAGTCCCTGCCATGAGATTTTTGTCCGGCAAGGATACCCCTTTCAGGGAGGGGTGACATCCGATGGCTCAAACGGCTATCCCTCAGGGCAATTTCTCCTGCCATCTATTTTTCAAGAAATCCGTAAGGTGCCTGTCTGCCAGGTTTAAATGAGCTATATAAGACTTCATCCAATTATTGATATAATTCACAGCAACGGATGCAAGATGAGGCGTCATCTCTCCATCTTCAAACAGGTTTATGACACGAGAGAAATTGTTTGCAAGTTGTATATGTTCATTATAATGTGATGAATAGTCCGGATAGGCAAACTTTCTCATAAGCACTTCCTCTAATGCAAAATGAGACACAAGAAATCCCTCGAAGAAGATAATCTGTTTTCTGAGGGGAGCTATCTCTCTCCCTTGCTCAAAGGCATCAACCAATTCATGAATCTTCTCAAACAGACCTTCATGATGAATATCAATTTCTTCAATGCCTGTTTTAAGACCTTCATACCATTGTGTTGTCAATTTAATTCTCCTCCTGGTTGCTTGATTCAGTTGTCTCTTCTGTCCCCTTTATCCTTTATAGGTAACGACCCGTCCCCAGAGGTCCTTTGTGCCCCAGATACCGGAGCGGAGGGACTGGAGTTGAACAATCTGGCTGTGGTCAACAAACAGATTGACCTCAGGCCCGTAGTTTTTGATATACCATGAAAAG
>JACRHF010000098.1 GCA_016217665.1 Nitrospirota bacterium
GGAAGTGAACAGCTTTTGGCGCTAAGCAACCCTGTCCCCTGGCATTTCTTCATAACGGGAATGATTTGATGACCCATACGACTCATAGAAGATACCTGATTTCTCATCTCAGCGTGTTATCGCTGGATTAAGGTATGAACTAAACAGATATCCGTTGTGGCTGGAGAGGGGTCCTACGCAGACTTTGCCTCTTGCTCGTTTATGTAGATCAGAATGGGCTTTGAATGCCCGATGATGACGTCTTCGTTGATAATACACTCTTTGACATTCTGTTGTGACGGTATATCATACATAAGCTCGAGCATAACCTCTTCCAGGATAGCCCGCAACCCCCGCGCCCCTGTCTTAAGGGAGAGGGCCTTTTTGGCTATCGCATTGACGGCGCTATCCGTAAACCGCAGGGTTACCTTCTCAAGTGCAAATAATTTCTGGTACTGTCTTACAATCGCATTTCGAGGCTCGGTTAAAACCCTGACTAAGGCCTCATGGTCGAGATCATAAAGCGTGGCCACGATAGGCAGGCGGCCAATAAACTCCGGGATGAGTCCGAATTTCAGGAGATCCGCTGTCTGTACATGGCTCAGCACCTCCCCTATCCGTATTTCCTCCTTACTCTTGATATCAGCGCCAAATCCCATAGTCGATTTGCCCAGCCTGTTTTTGATGGTATTCTCAAGACCGACGAATGTGCCGCCACAGATAAACAGAATGTTTGTGGTATCAATCTGGACAAATTCCTGGTGTGGATGTTTGCGCCCACCCTGCGGGGGTACACTGGCGACCGTCCCTTCGATGATCTTGAGCAACGCCTGCTGGACACCTTCACCGGAAACATCCCGCGTGATCGAGGGGTTTTCGCTCTTTCGGCTGATCTTATCTATCTCGTCAATATAGACAATGCCGCGTTCCGCCTTTTCCACATCATAATCTGCTGCCTGCAACAGCTTCAATATAATATTCTCGACATCTTCTCCCACGTAACCCGCCTCTGTCAGGGTCGTTGCATCGGCTATGGTGAATGGTACGTCCAATATCCTGGCAAGGGTCTGGGCAAGGAGTGTCTTGCCGGTCCCGGAAGGCCCGATCAGGAGGATGTTTCCCTTCTGGAGCTCGATATCATCCATGATCTTGATGTCCGGGAAGAGCCGTTTATAGTGATTATGCACCGCGACCGCCAAGGTCTTTTTGGCACGGTCCTGTCCGATTACATAATTATCCAATGTGACCTTGATTTCTGAAGGCTTCGGTAATTTTACCGTCCCCAGCCCCTTATCCTCTTCCCACTCCTCAGCAATGATGTCATTACAGAGGTCCACGCACTCGTTGCATATATAGACGGTAGGACCTGCAATCAGCCTTTTGACCTCGGTCCTGCTCTTCCCGCAGAAAGAGCACCTTATTTCGCCTTCTTTTCCCTTATTCTGATTCGCCATAAAATGTTGACCCTTTTTAGACCTTTTTAGGGGCCCTCTCCTTTATTACGTCATCAATTATACCATATTTCTTGGCCTCTTCGCCAGACATAAAAAAGTCCCGTTCTGTATCCTGTCGGATGCGCTCAATCGGCTGGCCGGTATGATGTGCCAGTATCTGGTTAAGGGCCCCTTTCATCTTTAAGATTTCCTTGGCGTGGATCTCAATATCCGTAGCCTGACCCTGGAATCCACCCATAGGCTGGTGGATCATGACCCGTACATTGGGGAGCGCAAACCGTTTACCCTTTGCCCCTGCTGCAAGGAGGAGGGCGCCCATACTGGAGGCCTGCCCGATGCAGATCGTAGAGATAGCCGGTTTTATATATTGCATGGTATCGTAGATGGCAAGGCCTGAGGTGACAACGCCTCCGGGGGAGTTGATATATAAATGGATATCTTTATCCGGGTCCTCTGCCTCTAAGAAGAGGAGCTGGGCAATGATGAGGTTTGAAAACATATCATCAATCGGGGCCCCAACGAATATGATCCTGTCCTTCAGGAGACGGGAGTATATATCATAGGCCCGCTCACCCCTGCTCGTCTGTTCTACTACAATTGGCACCAGCATAACGACTCCTTCCCGTTAGACCCATTTAACCTTGTCCATGATCTGTTTGACCACCTTATCCTCTACAATCCGGGACTTCAGCCCCTCTAAGCCTTCATCCATAGACTCAAGAGATTTTTTAGCCTGCCACACCTCCTGGCCATTTTTTTGCGCCATCCTTTTAATCTCCTCTTCCACATCATCCGCTGCAGCGCTTATTCCCTCATGATTTCCTATCGCCGTTAACAACAGATAGCCCTTGATCTGTTCTTCAGCGTGCGGCATATATTTTTCTCTGAAAGACTTTTCTTCTTCCGGTTCAAACTCCCCCTTTTTCCCCATAAACCGCTTTGTCCTTGCCAAAAATCGCTTCATCTCTCTTTCAACAAGGGATGGCGGCGCCTCTACAGGGTTCCGTTCGATAAGCCTTTTGATAACCTCTTCCCTATAGTGGGCCTTCTGTGCCTCGCCCTTCTCCTCCAGGAGGGACCCCTTCAACCCTTCCCTGAGTTCCATGAGGGAGTGATACCCCCCGACCCCCTTCGCAAAGTCATCGTTGACCTCAGGCAGTGTCTTCTTTTTGATCTCTGCGACCTGGATCTTCAAGAGGAGGTTTTGTTCGGAATACTCGATCTCCCGTTCTTCACCTTTTCGGGCCCCGATTAGCCCCTTATCAATGTTTGGGATGGCCGATGACCCTATCTGAAATACCACCCCTTTTCGCTCAACCCCTTTCACAGGCTTACCATCCCTGAGGCCGGTATAATCCACCTGAACATAATCACCTTCCTCTATGGCATGTCCCTCCCCGGCTACCTCCAACTGGGCATGGAAGTTTCTTAACTCCTCAATCCTCTCCTCTATGTCTTTCTCAGTAACAGTGATCTCTTCCTTTTTTAACTCTATCCCCTCATAGGCCACCTGCCCAATCTTAGGCTGGACCTCGACCGTGGCGGTAAATTTCAAAGGTCCGTTCCGTCGCAGGTCCACATGGTCTATCTCCGGCATATCCACGGGAACAACCCCGCTTTCCTTGACTGCCCTCAGATAGTAATCCGGGACGAGCCTCTTTATTAAATCCGCCTCCACATCCTTGGCGTATCGGCGCTCCAGAAGGGAGAGAGGGGCCTTTCCGGGCCTGAAGCCCGGGACCTTCACCCGCTTCCTCAGGTCATCATAGGCCTCAGAAAATCCCTTTGAGACCACATCCGAGGGGACTTCTATGGTAAACACCCGTTTTGTCTTGGAGACCTCTTTCATATCCACTTTCATCTGAAAATCCCTCGATCAAATCCCCCCTTGCCCCCTTTTCTAAAGGGGGGGAAACTAATCTCCCCCTTTTATAAAGGGGGAATAAGGGGGATTATTTTTATACCCCTTTGTGAGCTGGAGGCTCATGAGCGTTTCATGTGAAACGCCTTCCTGGTGCGAGAGGGGGGAGTTGAACCCCCATGGTTGCCCGCTGGATCCTAAGTCCAGTGCGTCTGCCAGTTCCGCCACTCTCGCGCGATTGTGTTGAAAAAGGTCCATCTGCGGTGTCAGGAGTGAAAATTTGAGCTTCAACGTACAACACAGTACGCCTCAGCTCAAATTTTCACTCCTTCCTTGCATCTGGACCTTTTTGAACACAATCGCGATATTTGGTATGGTTCCAGTTGCCATCAAACTTTTGTGCACAATCGCAATGCAGGGGACTGCATCTGCATGTTACAGCTTCCATGCTAATTTACTTGAAAACCGGTAGAATTGTCAAGTATAATGCCTCTCATGCCGGATACCAACATCCTCATAACCCTCATCATTATGATGGCTGCGGTCGTCCTCTTTTCTATCGAGATACTCTCTGTAGACCTCGTATCTATTTTGGTAGTCCTTGCACTGATCTTTTTCCGCATCCTGTCACCGGAGAATGCATTCATTGGATTTAGTAACACCGCGCTGGTCATGATAGCCAGTGTCCTGATCATGACTACCGCCCTGATCAAGGCGGGTGTTGCAGACAGGATCGCACACTACATCTTAAAGAGGGCAGGGACACACCCCGCACGACTCATGTTTGTCTTCCTGATCACTGTGGGTTTGATCTCTTCATTCATTAACAATGTAGCGGCAACGGCCATACTCCTTCCGGCAGCGGTCAGTGTGGCCAGGATGGCTAAGATCAATCCGTCCAGACTCCTGATGCCCTTAGCGTTCGGCTCTATGCTTGGAGGGATGTGTACCCTGATAGGGACATCCACCAATGTCGCTGTCTCAGAGGCACTGACGACATACAAGATTGCCCCCTTTTCATTATTTGAATTTACCCCAATAGGCTTGCTGATCTTTATCTGCGGTCTGCTGTTCTTTATTACCGTGGGCCCGATGCTCCTCCCTGACCGGGAGAAAGAGGCTATGATGGAAGAGTATGGGATCAGGGAATATCTATCGGAATTAAAGGTGATGCCCGCCTCCCCACTCGTGGGGATGAGGATATCCGAAGGCACCTTCGGGGGAGGGCCTGATCTCACGATCGTAGGGATATACCGGGACGGCAAAAACATCTATATTCCGGGAGAACACTATACGATCGAGGGCGGAGATTCATTGCTTGTCATGGGAAGCATCGAGAATCTTGCGAAGGCAGGGCAGATAAAGGGGGTAGAGCTGAAATCCGGCCTCAAACACAGCGAAGAGGATTTGGAGTCAGGAAATCTCCGCATGATGGAGGCGGTCATTGCCGCAGACTCGCTCTTAGAGTGGAAGACCCTCAAGGAGGTCAACTTCAGACACACCTATGGTCTTTCTGTAATCGCCATCTATCGGCAAGGGATCTGTCTGCGGGAGAAGGTGGGAAGAATCCTTCTTCGCGTGGGGGATGTTCTCTTGCTTCAAGGGGAGAGAGAGCGCATTGAGGCCTTGAAAGATATTTTAAAGCTGATCGTCATAGGCGACGTGACCCCGGAGCAGTTCCGCACCAAAAAGGCGGGCGTGGCGGCCGCCATCTTTATTGGGGCTGTCATAGCCGGCGGCATTGGTTTATTGCCGATATCGGTCTCTTTTCTCGTGGGGGCGGTATTGATGGTTCTCAGTAAATGTCTTTACGCAGATGAGATATACCAGGCAGTGAACATGCATCTCCTGGTCCTTATCGGTGGAATGATATCCCTTGGAATTGCCGTAGAGCAGTCGGGGACGGCACAATTCCTCGCCGATCTCCTCATAAAAACGACGGCCTCCTTTGGCATCTATACCCTCCTGGGTTCCTTTTTCGTTCTGACCGTGCTCCTGACCCAGCCGATGTCCAATGTAGCCGCGGCCCTGCTGGTATTACCCATTGCCATACACACCGCCCTCCAGCTCGGCGTAAACCCAAAGACCTTTGCCATGGACGTGGCTATTGCCGCCTCCTGCTCATTCATCACCCCGCTTGAACCGGCCTCTGTGCTTGTCTATGGTCCCGGCAGATACCGCTTTAGTGATTTCATCCGGGTAGGGTTGCCGCTGACACTGGTGGTGTTCCTCATCGCCATGATCTTCATACCGATTTTCTGGCCGCTGTAAAGTGACCTCGTATACTCCTAATTGACAAAACTGCTCTACTTGCATACAATCAGGATAAAATAATGCCGACTGTATTAAGACATGGGCCATATCGTTTTTATTTTTATAGCCATGAAACAACTGAGCCGCCGCATATTCATGTTGACCGTGAGAATCTATCAGCCAAGTTCTGGTTGCAGCCGATAAGTCTGGCACGTAACTTTGGTTTTAGCCCAAAAGAGTTAAGAGAGATACAATCAATAATTCTGGAAAATCAATCAAAATTGTTGGAGGCATGGTATGGGTATTTTGGCACTGGCAGCAGATGAAAGAGTAAAAGGTGTTAATGTAACTGAGGATGCCTTGAGCGTAAGCTTAATGGACGGGCGTACTATTTCTGTACCGCTCGCCTGGTATCCCCGGTTATTCAATGCAACACCGGAACAGCGAAAGAACTGGCAAATCTGCGGTGGGGGATATGGTATTCATTGGCCTGACATCGATGAGGACTTAAGCACCGAGGGACTTCTTCGGGGAGCACCAGCACCCAGAACATCATCCAAAGGGTAAAAGATAGGAAATAAATCCTACCCTTCACTCCTGCGGACACGTCAAAAGAAAAGGGCTGAGAGATGCCTCCCAACCCCTTGCAATTCCTGGTGAGCCGTGGAGGGATCGAACCTCCGACCCGCTGATTAAGAGTGATAAAAGCAGTAATACCTGTCAAGACCTTATCTGTCAAGACAATTCTAACCTCTGGTATTTCCTGACAAAACGATTTGAGGAGGTTTATTAGCATTCAGGGATGTTTGCTTAAATAGGTGTGTAATGGACACGCCGGCGGACACTTGAGGGGAGGTTATGTTATGGGGTTAAGGAATCGTATATTCAGACACAAGGTTACGGGTAAGTTATCTTATATGCCTGCCGGCAGGTATGGCAATTTTCTGAATTCAATCAAGAAGCTGGTCAATTATGTTAAGCATAATTATCCTAAGTATTATTGCGCTCATTTAACTCTTACTGTAGCAGAGAATATTTCAGAGGTTCATTTTAAGAACTTACATAGGGTGACCCAGTTTATTAACCAGCGTCTGAAACGTGCCGGTGCTGAATTTAAATATGTGGCATGTAAGGAACTTCAGGAACGTGGAGCAATTCACTATCACATCCTGTGTATTTACAACAAGCCTTATGTCTTTCCTTCATCTGATGAAATAGCCTTATCATGGAAGCTTGGGTTTGTTAAGATTACCGCGCCAAAGGTCAGGATGAAGTTGTATAAGATAGCAAAATATATCGGTAAATACATCGGCAAGGGCCATGAGTACGAGGCTTTGGAGTCATTGAAGTCTTTTACGGCAAGCCAGATAAAACAGATATACAAGCTGTCTCCTTCAAGATTGCTTGACATCATAGCAAAGTTCGGTAAGGAGCAGGCTGAAGAGTTTAAGTGTACATACAGGAAGGTCTTTGAAATTATCAAATTTGACCCTTTCCCGGTCACAAGGAAATTAGTTAAGGAATATCCGAGGGAATGGGATTATGTGGGAATTGAGGAAGTACCTTTTTAACTATAATACGGGGGGTAAAAGGAAGGGGATTATTCCCCCTCCTCATCCTCAAAAGGATACACTTTGTTACTCTCTGTTGAGTAATAGGAATAACCGATGATGATATGGTCTAAAACGGAAATACCCAAAAGCTCCCCTGCCTCTTTGAGTCGCCTTGTAATGGTTAAATCGTCCTCTGATGGCATAGGGTCTCCTGATGGGTGGTTGTGCGCAAGGATGATTGATGCTGCATTAGTGAGGATGGCAGGTTTAAAGACCTCCCTCGGGTGCACTAAAGATGATGTAAGAGTTCCTATTGATACCGTGTTGATGGCGGTTATCCGGTTCTTTCCGTTTAACATGATAACTAAACAGTGTTCCCGGTCTGCATCCCACAGCAACGGCTTAATGATGTATGCGATGTCCTTCGGCTCATTGATTCTCTTAGTTGCTGATGTAACATGTCCATCGCTAACAGCAAGTAGTTTTATATGTCGTATCTTATACATGGCTGTGACCCTCCTTTTTCTCTGTTATGTTTGTTATGCAGGTGATACCGTGCGTTGCGCATCTAAAGACGTCTCCGACATCTTCCACACACTCAGGGCATGCCGAAAGACTCAGGCTGTAAATACAACCACAGGACAGAGTAACAATCATCATGTTAAAACCCTCCTTTCCTTTAAAAACAACATCTCCCCCCCCAACCGCCCCCTTCACAAATCAGAGGGGGCGTTTGGGGGGATCAACGGGTTATCCGTCATTTAAAGATGAGGAGGGCAAGGGGTATGACAAAAGAGATGTACCTTGGCAGACCCCTTGCTATCCTCGTACCTCAAAAGGATAACTGGTACCTTTGGGGGTTATAGAGTTGGGTAGAAAACAGGGATCAGAGGGCTTATAGAAAGGCAGAGATAGCCTAATAGTTCCTTGAATGAAGTGTTTTGTCGTTGACAGGGGTTAAATGGTTATGATAAAAGATTGGACATTAAGCCTGTTTATTTGCTTATGGTTATACAGTGATTCATATTAGTGAAGTGGTTCAGTATAAACTTAAAAAATATTGCTCAGAAGGATCAAGCTGGGCATCGTACCTCTAATTTATTCTATACGTTACGTTTGAATACGATCCCCCCCTGTCAACTCATTTAAAAATGTAACCCTATAGAGATTCATTGACTCATTTAAAATGTTACCCTGAGATCATCCGGTCTCTGGTTTCTTCGGGGCATTGAAAGAGATGGGGATGCCGAAGATCTCCGAGAGCGTTTTA
>JACRHF010000100.1 GCA_016217665.1 Nitrospirota bacterium
GATCACCCGGTCTTCAGACATACCGGCGCCGGTTGCACCCTCAGCCACATACTTTGCAAATTCGCCTACGGAGATCAGTCCGTCAATCCCGGCCCCCGCGATGTAGATGCCGAGATCGCGGTGGGCGGTCGCCGCATTCTCTCCCAGTTCCAGCATATCCCCCTGGACGACAAACTTCTGTCTCCCCTCTTTAAGGCTCTTCAGCATATCGACCGCAGCGACCATGGAGGCCGGATTTGCATTATAGGTATCATTGAGGATATAAATTCCTCCCACATTTTCGATCACACTCCTCATCTTTACCGGCGTAAACTTCTCTAATCCCTGTTGGATGTCCTCTAAGCCCGCCCCCAAGGCATAGGCCGTTGCGGCGGCACATAAGGCGTTATAGAGGTTATGGAGCCCGATGACCTGCATGGGGATATTCACCTGTCCCAGCGGGCAGGTGAGTCTGAACTTCATCATCTCCACCGTCTTGCCCGGGAGGGTGATATCCGCAAATTCTGTATAGACATCCGCGTGTGAAGACATTCCGAAACTGACCACCCGGCCCTGTACCATGGATTTGAACACGTCAAAAAAGGTATCATCCCGGTTCAGGATACAGACCCCATCCGCTTTGATGAAGTTGAGGATCTCTCCTTTTGCCTCGGCAACGTTCTCTATCCTTCCCAGCTTTTCAAGGTGGGTAGGTCCGATATTGGTAATCACCGCTGCCGTGGGGCCGGCGATCTGACAGAGCCTTGTGAGTTCTCTCCGGTCACTGATCCCCATCTCAATGACCGCCATATGGTGTGATGGGGTCAGCCTGAACAGCGTGAGGGGGACACCGATGTGATTGTTCAGATTTCCTTCGTTTCTAAGGACAGAGAATTTATGACTCAGGATATGCCAGAGCATCTCCTTTGTGGTGGTCTTCCCATTGCTTCCGGTGATCCCGATCAGGGGGATGGAAAACTTTTCCCTGTAATAACGAGCCAACTCCTGAAGGGCATTGAGGGTATCTCCGGCGGCGACGAAGGGGATGCTGTGACTCTCTGTCTCTGTCAAAGAATCTGTAAGGGGGTAGCCCTCCCGGATGACCACACCCGAGGCCCCCTTCCTGACCGCCTCTTTAATAAAATTGTGCCCGTCAAAGTTTTCCCCCCTGAGGGAGATGAACAACTCCCCCTTTTTGATAGTGCGGGAATCTATCGAGACTCCTGAGATTGAAATATCCCCCGCCGTAGAGACAAGCCTTCCGCCTGTCGATTTAAGGATCTCTTCTATCGTTAACATTTTTCCTTCCTTTGCATTAGGGCCTTTTTGATCTCTTCCCGGTCATCAAAGTGCAGTTTTTTATTGCCGATAATCTGATAACATTCATGACCCTTGCCGGCCACCACCACGAGATCGCCCTCTTTTGCCATCTGGATCGCCTCTTCTATGGCAGCCCCCCTGTCCAATATGAGTTTATACCCGGAGGCCCTCCTGGCCGGGGCCCGCATAGCCTCCCTGACCCCTGCTTCGATCTCACTCATGATCCTTTGAGGGTTCTCTGTCCTGGGGTTGTCCGATGTCACGATGACATAATCGCTGAGCTCTATGGCGGCCTTTCCCATGAGGGGCCTTTTCCCCCTGTCCCTGTCCCCGCCGCATCCAAAGAGGGTGATAATTTTTCGCTCTACAAATCCTGCGGCCGCCTTGAGCAGCAGCCGCAGGGCATCCTCTGTATGGGCATAATCCACGACCACACCAAATCCCATGCCGCTGTTGATCTTCTCAAATCTGCCGGGGACTGAAGAGACAGAGGCGATGCCGGAGGCGATCTTCTCCAGGGGGATGTCACAGGATAATCCTGCGCCTATAGCGCCGAGGATATTGTAGACATTATAGATTCCCACGAGCCCTGATCTTATAAGAATACGGCCGGCAGGGGTCATGACATCAAATTCCAGGCCGTCCATTGAAAAGTGGATATCCTTCGCATGGATGTCGGCCTCCCTGTCAATGCCATAAGTGTATAGGGGCCCCTTCGCCATGCCCGCCAGCCGCCTTCCGTAAGGGTCGTCACTATTGATGATTGCCCTGTCCCTGAGTGTCAACCCTGAGAAGAGGAGGGCCTTTGCCTGGAAATAGTCCTCCATGCCGGCGTGGAAATCGAGATGGTCCTGGGTGAGGTTGGTAAAAAGCGCTGCGCTGAACTCAGTCCCGTACACCCTTTTTAAGGCAAGGGCATGGGAAGAGACCTCGGTCACGACAAAGCGGCACTGGTTGTCCGCCATCTCTCTCAGCAACCCCTGGAACTCCATCGCCTCAGGTGTCGTATGGACGGAGGGGAAGATCTTATCTCCATAGGCATAAGAAACAGTGCCTATCAGTCCGGTCTTGTGACCCGCGCCCTCCAGTATGGCCCTGATCAGGTATGTCGTGGTGGTCTTTCCGTTGGTCCCGGTAACGCCGATCAATTTTAATTTTCTGGATGGGTCTCCATAATAATTGATGGCGACCCGGGCGATTGCCTCTCTGCTGTCGGATACGGTGAGTACCGGAATGGGGATGGAGGAAATCTTGTTTCCGTTCGTCTCCTCCTCGATGAGGAGCGCCGAGGCCCCCCTGGACACGGCATCCCTGATATACCGGTGTCCGTCAGTCTTGAACCCCCGGATGGCTACAAAGAGTGTACCGGGCGTGACATGGCGGGAATCATAGACCACGCCATGGATCTCTACCCCCATGTTTCCTGCCGCCTTTTTTATTTCGATCCCCTTGATCAGATCAGAAAGTTTCACTCGAAAATACCTCTAAGTGTCCGTCATTCCCACGAAAGTGGGAATCCAGACCTCTGCCAGCATTCTGGATTCCCGCTTGCGCGGGAATGACATTTTCATGTTTCTTTGTGCCCCAAAGGGCATGTCAGTTTCATGGATTCTGCGCCATCACTGTTATCTGCTCACGTCCTGCGGATTCTATATGCAGATATTGAAGCGTTTGTTCGGCAACGCTTTTAAAGACCGGGGCGGCCACACTTCCTCCCCATGCTATCCCTTTGGGTTCATTGACCACGACGAGGATGGCAATCTCCGGGGAGTCTGCAGGTACAAAACCTACAAAGGAGCTTACAAAACGGTTCCTGGAATATCTGCCGGTATCCGGGTCTATCTTCTGCGCTGTCCCCGTCTTTCCCGCTGTAGAGAAACCATCCACAGCGGCAAGTTTTCCTGTCCCTGCCGGTCCGACCGCCTCTTTCAGGATCTCTGTCATCTTCCTGCTGGTGTTGTTTGAGATGACCCTTTGCACCAGCTCAGGTTTTATAGATCTTACATCCCCATGGCCTTCGATGACCTCTGAAACGATGTGAGGCCGGATAAGCCATCCGCCGTTGGCAATTGCAGACATGGCGGTGATCAGTTGAATGGGGGTGACGCCGATCTCCTGGCCTATGGAAATCGTCATCAGGGAACGTCCTGACCATGTCGAAGGATTTCTGATGATTCCAGCGACCTCCCCGGGGAGGTCAATCCCGGTCTTTTCTCCAAAGCCGAACCTCCTGGCATACTGGTAAAGCCTCTCCTTCCCCAGCAGGATACTGATCTTTGCCGTCCCGACGTTACTGGAGTGGGCAACGACCTCTTTAAAGGTCATGGGTAGATTCGTCGGATGAGGGTCATGGATGACGGCCCCTCCATAGATCATGCTTCCGCTTCCGTCATGAACGATCTCATTTGGGGATACGAGACCCTCTTCAAGGACCCCTGAGGCTGTTACGAGTTTAAATGTCGATCCGGGTTCATAGAGATCCGTGATGGCCCTGTTGCGCCATTGCTCTGAGTTGTAGTGGCCGGGGGTATTCGGGTTGAAACGCGGATAGACCGCCATTGCCAGGATCTCCCCTGTATAGGGATCCATGACGATACCGACACCGTCGGCAGCATGATGCTCATCAATGGCTGCTGCAAGCTCCTTCTCCATGATATGCTGAATCACCTCATCGATCGTCAGTCTGAGACTATCCCCTTTCAGGGGGTCTAACAGGGTATTTGTCAGAACAGTCCGGCGCCGGGCATCCCTTTCCAGAAGGATCGTCCCCTTCTTTCCATGGAGAGACTTCTCATAATATCTCTCAATGCCTTCAATTCCATGGTCGTCGATATCTGTGAATCCTAAGATATGACCGATCTGCTCTTTCTTAGGATAAAATCTCTTTGTTTCAGGGATAAAGCCAATCCCTTTCAGATTCATGGCCTCTATATTTTTTGCAGCTTCCGGGGTCATACGCCTTCTGATCCATACAAACTGTCTGTCGTTGTCCAGCCGTCTCGCTAAGGTTTTAGAGCTGATATCCACATCCCCAGAAATCTTCCTAGCCACATCCCCCGGATTTTCTATCGAGGAGGGGTCTCCGTATATGGAGGGCATGTCTAAGTTCACTGCAAGCTCTCTCATGGCCCTGTCAAAGATGGCGCCTCTCTCTCCTTCTATGTTGACGACCTGCTGATGTTGTCTCTCTGCCTTCATGGCGAGGGCCTCTCCATTAAAGAGCTGAAGATGGGCCAATCTTGCGATCACAGCAACAAAACCTGCAATCATCAGGATCACTAAGATGTTGAACCGTCTCCATTTTGACCGGTGAAACTTTTCTTTATCAAAAAAACTCATTTAAAGTCTCCAGTCAAAATACTTCACAATCCTGAGCGGAGAGGCGATCTCCTTTTCTCCTACCGCTGCCTTTACCGATGTAAATCCTTTCTCTCCATTCCTTCCTTCTCTAACGAGGACGATCTGCCGATCCCCCGGTCTCTTCATCTCAAGATACGATGTGGCGATCTTCTCGATCCGCTCTGCAGAGGTCAGGGCCGCCTTTTCTATCAGCAGGCTTTTATGGATCTGTTCTAAGTGTTTCTTGTCGTTTTTCAGGTCCTGGATATCATATCCCAGCCGCATGACATTGATGCGTTGAACGGCATAAAGGAGCATCACTGCAAAAATGATGATCAGA
>JACRHF010000099.1 GCA_016217665.1 Nitrospirota bacterium
GGAAAGAAGCTGACTGATTGAGGTCATAAATTATGATTGGTGCCGAAGGGGGGATTTGAACCCCCACGGGAAAACCCACATGCCCCTCAAACATGCGTGTCTACCAATTCCACCACTTCGGCACAGGTTACAGAATAAAAATTACAGAGGGGTTTGTCAATACCTCAATTTGCCTTTACGTAGGTGCTATGTTATCATAATTAGACTTTGGATTCAAATTTAATCAGGATTTTTAAGAGCTTATGAGCGAACAGATTTTAGCGGTCAACAAAAAGGCCTTTCATGACTATGCGATTGAGGATACCTATGAGGCCGGGATTCAGCTCCTGGGGACAGAGGTCAAATCCCTGCGCGACGGGGGGGCAACCCTGAAGGACGGCTATGCCCGTGTGGAGAGGGGAGAGGTCTTTGTCTACTGCAATATCAGTCCCTATAAGGCCGGCAATATCAATAATCATGACCCGCTGCGGAGGCGGAAGCTCCTCCTCCACCAGGGGGAGATTAACAGGATACTGGGAAAGACCGTGCAAAAGGGGTATAGCATTGTGCCGCTGAAGATCTATTTTAAGCGGGGCATTGCCAAGCTGGAGATCGGGGTGGCGCGGGGGAAAAAGCTGTATGATAAGAGGGAAGACCTCAAAAAGAGGGAGGCCGGCCGTGAGATGGCCCAGGCCTTTAAAGAAAGACAGAGGAAATAGGCAGAAGGAGGAAAAGACATCATGAAAAAAGGTGTAACGATCATAGCCGTACTGGCGATAGCAGGTGTGGCCATCTTCTTTTATCTCAATTCACACAAAGGGCTTCCGGCCGATGGGGATGGTCCTCCAACCTACCTGAGCTATAAAAACAATGTGGATTGGAGCGGAGGAGAGACAAAACCGATCGTCTCTACGGCACTTTTTACCGGCATGGCACGGCAGGCATATGCCGCGGCTGCGATGATACCGGAGGTCCTGGATCGTCTGTACTGTTACTGCTATTGTGCTGAGGATCATGGGCATAAGAGTCTGCGGACCTGTTTTACAGAGGGGCATGGCGCCAATTGTGATACCTGCATCAATGAGGCCATCCTTGCTCAAAAGCTCCATGAAAAAGGCGCCAGCATCCAGGAGATCAGAGAAAGCATAGACAGCCAGTATTACAGACCGTATCGCGAGAACTAATACGAATGCAATAAATGTCTTTATGCGGCGTTGGGCTCCTCGGAAAATCCCAGGCATAATACAAAAAACGTACTACAAAAAGTACGCCTGCGGTTTTCCTCGTCGGCCGCCTTGTCTAAAGCCATTTCTTGCGTTCGTAGGATGTCACTTTAGTTAATGCGCTTGTATTAGGAACATGGCACTGCATGCTTTTTTACAAAGCACTGTGTGCTGCGGTGACGCTCACAAAAGCTCATATGCAAGGAAGGACGAGGATTTGAGCCGAGGCGTACTTCCCGTACGTTGAGGCTCAAATCCGAAGTCCTGACGCCGCAGATGGGCTTTTGTGAGCGTCACCAGAGGGGGCGACTGGCTTCGACGAGAATCGAGAGGCCAGGGTTGCATGCTGAGGTCCCGTTGGCCTCATTAAACAAACGGGAAGTTTTAACTGCCAACGAAGAATTGGCACTCGCAGCCTAAATAAGGCAGCGACGCTCCTCCCGAAGTCGCCTGTGCTTCAGGAAAGAGTGTAATATCAGCAGGCTGGCCTGTCATTTCCTCCTGTGGATGACAGGCGAGATTTAGCAGGATAGCGGCATCCCGGGCCTGCTGGCGGGCATGAGATGTGGCGAAGACTCAAATACTCCGGCTAAGCATGTAGTAACCCTGATGCTGAACATTTTCGGACGCGGGTTCGATTCCCGCCGCCTCCACCAAATGCTGCAAGGCCCCTGATGGCTGATCCATCCGGGGTCTTCTTTTTCCACCCCCCACTAAGAAATAGCAAGAATTTTTATACTGGACATAGTATAATGTGTCAGCATGAAACACTCCCCTAAAAGGATACTTTCAAAGCGAGGGGCAGTACTGTTTAAAAAACGGTGGGAGGCAGTGAATGCGGCAGAGATAGAGGAGCTGCGAAGGACACCTATCTCTAAGAAAATGCAGCAACTTGCCTCTCTCATGGCCTCGGTGAAGGAGCTTGGATGGAATAAAATCCTTTCGGAAGGAGAAGCCGAATTAAGGGACCGGTGGAATCGCCTTAAAGAGGCCTATCATGTCTGAGGATGTATTATCACCGCTCTTATCTGCATTGCGTGACCTCGTTGCGTGGTCTCAGAAAGAACATATAAGAGGTGTTATTATTGGTGGAGTAGCGGCTTCCCTTCTGGGGCGGCCCCGGCTGACTCGAGATATTGATGCAGTTGTGCTGCTTGATAGCAGGAGGTGGGAAAAATTCTTAACTGTAGGACAGCAGTTTGGTTTTGAGCCCAGGATTCAAAATCCTCTTGTCTTTGCAAGAAAGAATAGGATTCTCCTTGTCAATCATAAACCAAGCGGAATAGATGTTGATATTTCTCTTGGGGCGCTTCCTTTTGAAGAAGAGGCTATTGATAGGGCTGTAAATTCTGAAGTGGCAGGCGTTAGCATACCTTTACCCACCCCTGAAGATCTGGTTATTATGAAGGCAGTGGCCCATCGGCCAATAGACATGATAGATATTCAAGCCGTCCTGGATGTACACCCTGATCTGGATTTGCATAGAATCCGGAGATGGGTTAAAGAGTTCGCAAAGGTATTGGAGATGCCCGAAATTTTAAACGACCTGGAAAAGATTTTGGGGCAGACAAAGAAGTAAGCTACTGTGCACGATGATTCATGCAATAGGAACATCAATGGCCCGGAGTTAAGGGCCCTTGCCCGGGATGTCATCCGTCTCTCAAATCTCTTCACGCGGGAGCGGGAGAAGCTGCCGCCGGGATATCTCGCAGATGAGGGGCTCCGCAGGGCCTATATCCATTATTTCCTGCCCGCCAACATTAACAAGATCCATACACCGTTACAGGAACTCTCCCTTCATCCTGAAAACATATTGTTAAGAGAAAGGCTTCAAATCCTGGATCTCGGCTGTGGTCCTGGAACCGCCATCCTGGGGATGCTGGAATACTTCTCAGCCCGCAGGGAGGCCAGCCACCCCCTTCTTGATTTTACAGCAGTGGATGCGGTTCAGGAGAATCTTTCTGAGACGACCACGCAATTCACCCACCTTACACGCCAGAGACCGGTAAAGGCATCCCTCATCACCTCAAAGGCCACAGTGGAAAGATTTATTACACGCGGCAGGGACAAAAATTCCTATGACATCATCGTGATGCTCAATCTCTTGAGTGAGCTATTTCCCGGAGATCCGCAGATGATCTCCAAGAAGATCCGTTTATTGAAAAAGATTATGGATAAACTTCTTACGAGAGAAGGGAGCCTCATCCTCATCGAACCGGCGCTCCGGGAGACCTCGAGGGGGCTTCTGATGGTCCGGGATGGCCTGCTGCACGAAGGTGTTCATCTCTACGCCCCGTGTCTCACTGAAGGCCCGTGCCCTGCGTTGATCCGTCCAAAGGACTGGTGTCATGCGGAGGTCCCGTGGGACCCTCCGGAGCTAATCAGGGATATTGACAGGTTGACCGGACTCAGGAAAGATTCTCTCAAATTTTCCTATATGATCTTTCAAAAGGAGAGGGCCTCCCTGACAGACCAATACGGAGATTCTTTCAGGGTGGTCAGTGAGCCTTTGATTTCGAAGGGGAAGATGGAGTTCTATATATGCGGCCGGGAGGGGAGGAGGCTGGTCACCCGGTTGAATAAGGACCACTCCGGAGCGAATGAGCCATTTGAAAAATTGAAACGGTGGGATATCGTTCAGTTTACGGGAATAGCTGATGAGGCCGGAAGGTTGAGGATTTTAAAAGAATCAGAAGTTATTTTATCGAACCAATAATCCATCGGCCTCACTTTCCTGAAGTCTTCCAACACTGATTAGCGTAGGCAGAAAGACCAAAAGGAATTACAATAATCTTTGTCTTATGATAAACAAGGAACGGCTCAAGCGTACTCAGAAGAGGATGCGGGATGAGGGGATAGATGCCTATCTGATCCTGACCCATGATGACTATATCTATTTCTTTGGTGAAGACCGCTATCAGCCCCGTGTCGTTATACCAGCAGTGGGGATGCCTATGATCATTACATTCAGAGGGGAAGAGAATGAAATCATAGAAAGTCTTGGCGTAGATGATGTGCGGATATTTGGTACAGTGGGGCAACAGATAAAAGAGGTCGTTGAATTGATGCGGCAGATGAAAGGAGATAAGCCGGATCTTACCATCGGTGTCCAGATGTGGTTTTCAACCCCTGCTTTTCTCTTGAACACGTTTCAAAAGACCAATCCGCAGGTTAACGTTGTCGATATCGCTCCGGTAATGGATGGGCTTAGGATGGTGAAAGACAAGGAAGAGGTAGAATTGATGCGCCGTGCCGGAGAGATCGCCTCCATAGGAATGGGGGTTGCTGTAAAGACAATCAGGCCGGGTATTACAGAAAATGAGGTTGCTGCTGAAGTGGAGTATGCCATGCGCAAGGCAGGGGGACATGGGACCGCCACCCCTGTCTATGTCAATTCTGGTATTCGGTCTGGTTGGTTACATGGGACGGCTACGGACAAGAAGATTAGGGAAGGAGAACTGGTTGTGGTTGATCTGGTCCCACGCTATCAGGGCTATTGTGCAAACCTGTGTAGGACCTTTGTCGTGGGTACACCGACAGATAAACAGAGAGAACTATTTAGCGTATATAAGAGTGCCCAGGAGGCAGGCATAAAGGCCTTAAGACCAGGAATACCCATGAGGGATATTGATAATGCCGCAAAGGCTGTCTTTGATGCAGCAGGTTACGGTAACTTTTATGTGTTTGGTATCAGCCATAGTATTGGGCTTGGTTTTGAGGAAACCCCTGACCCCACAATTCACCTGACCGATTCCATGATGGAGATTCTGGAGGGAATGACCCTCACTGTTGGGCACTCGGTCCTTTCAGTGCCCGGAGTCGGAGGTGTAAGACTGGAAGACACATTCCACATTTCAGCGGATGGTGTGGTCGCCTTAACCTCCTTTCCAACGGAGTTGGCATTATGAAATACTCATTCACTCCCCCAGGTATGCCGCTCGGACGCGTTCGTCTGCGGCAAATTTCTTATTGACAGCAAAAACTCATCCTGCTAACTTGTGCTCAAGAAAACAAATTCCAGGGATAAGGATGTTTTACGAGGAGTTATTTGAAAAACTCAATAAGAGCGGTATTGACTATGTCGTCGTTGGAGGTGTGGCCCTTGTCCTTCATGGAGTTGTCAGGCTGACGGCAGACCTCGATCTGATGGTTCATCTTGAAGAGAGCAATCTCAGCAAGTTCGTCAAAATCATGAATGAACTTGGCTACAGGCCGAAGGTGCCTGTTAAGGCGGAGGAGTTTATCAACACTGAGACCCGGGCAACCTGGATCAGAGAAAAAAACATGAAGGTATTTAATTTCTTCCATCCTGAAAGTCCTATCAATCTGGTTGATGTGTTTGTTGAGGAACCGCTGGATTATAATCTGATAAAATCTGAAGCAATGAATATAATGTCTGGCAACGTTTCCATACCCGTTGTTTCTGTCAAAAACCTGATCAAACTAAAAGAGATTTCCGGCAGACCCCAGGATATTGCCGACATCGCGGCACTCAGGGAGATTGAGAAAAGTGGGCGAAGATAGAAAAGAACATGTTAACATTGTTTATACCTTTTCAAAAGAAAAGCTGGAGGAATTCAAGGATATGTCAGTCTGCCAGCGGCTCCAGTGGCTCGAAGACACGAATCTCTTCATCAATAAGACTATAGGGTTCAAAAAGCGGGCTATCACGGATCCAAGGTTTGAGGGACTGGAGTGAGAGAATAATTTCCCCTCATTCCCCAAGGTAGGCCTCCCGGATGCGCTGGTCTGCGGCGAGGGCCCTCGCATCATTGGTCATGCTGATCGTGCCGGTCTCCATGACATACCCCCGGTCTGCCAGCATGAGCGCTGCCCGTGCGTTTTGTTCCACAAGAAGCACGGTCACACCCTGACTCCTGATCTTCCGGATGATCTCAAAGATCTTAGAGACGATCATAGGGGCCAGTCCCAGGGAAGGTTCGTCTAAGAGAAGGAGCCTCGGTTTGCACATCAGGGCCCTTCCGATGGCTAACATCTGCTGTTCTCCTCCGCTCAGGGTTCCGCCGAACTGTCTGCTCCGTTCCGCCAGGATCGGGAAATACGCATAGACCATCTCCAGCCTGTTCTTAATCTCCTCTTTCTCTTTGCACAGAAAGGCCCCCATCTCTAAATTCTCAAGGACCGTCAGGCGGGGGAATATCCGGCGTCCCTCCGGCACCTGAGAGATCCCCAGCCTGACAATCTCATGAGGCGGGAGGTTTGACAGGCCCCTCTCCTCAAAAAAGATCTCCCCTTTGCTGATCCTAATCAGGCCGGAGATAGTCATAAGGGTGGTGGTCTTACCAGCGCCGTTGGCCCCGATGATGGCGACGATCTCTCCTTGATTGACTTTCAGGGAGATCCCCCGTAAGACCTCGGTCTGCTCATAGGAGGCATGGATGTCTTCTATTCGCAGCAAGCTAACTGACCTCTCTCATTCTTCCTTCCCCAAATAGGCCTCGATGACGGCCGGGTCTTTCTGTATCTCTGCTGGCAGGCCTTCGGCGATCTTGACCCCGTAGTCCAGGACCACCACGCGGTCTGAGATCCCCATCACGACCTTCATGTCATGTTCGATCAGGAGCACTGTTATCCCCTGATCGCGTATCTGCTTGATGATCGCCATGAGCTGTTGCGTCTCTGTCGGATTGAGACCCGCGGCCGGTTCGTCCAACAAAAGGAGTGACGGGTCATTGTTCAGCGCCCTGGCAATCTCAAGCCGCCTGCGATCGCCATAGGACAGATTGCACGCCCAGCTCTCCCGGTGTTCGCCAATCCCTACGAAGTGGAGGAGCTCTGCGGCCCTTGAGGAGAGCCAGCGTTCTTCTTCAACCACAGTGCGGGTCCGTAGTATGGCTCCAAGGACACTGGCCTTCGTCTTGCAAAATCCACCGACCATGACATTCTCAAGGGCGGACATCTCGTCAAAGAGCCGTAAGTTCTGGAATGTCCGCATGATACCCTGTTTCGCGACCTCATGGGGTCTCAGCCCGCTGATCGTTGTATTCTTAAACCGTATCTCACCCTCATCCGGGACAGTCAGCCCGGTGATACAGTTAAAGAAGGTTGTCTTGCCGGCCCCGTTCGGGCCGATCAGGCTGATAATCTCGCCATCCTGTATGACAAGGTCAACCCTGTCCAAGGCCTTGAGCCCGCCGAAATACTTGGTAATCCCTTTTGCCTCAAGGATAGGCTTCACGTAGTTCCTTTCTTCACCATGCCTCGGTGAACGGGGGGCCGTTTTCCCTTCGCGACTTGCCGAAAACAGTTGGGCACCTATCAAGGCGAGCAGGCGGAGGGCACTGCTTGCATTGAGCGAAGCGAAAAAAGCCAGCCCGTTAGAGGCTGGAAGGCTTCCCCGCCTGCGAGTCCCCAATTCATACAAAAGTCAGGTCAACTGCGAAGGCCAGGAGCGAAGGGAAAACGGCCCCCCGTTCACCGAGGGTTTACCTATCCCACATTTTAGTAGACTTTGGCACGGGTTTCAACTGCTCCCGCCGATGCCGGATGCTTGACAGCGCTTTTCAAATAAAGTTAAACTACTTAAAATGATAAATATCTTCTTTTTTAAAATAGCCCTGGGGGCCTATTTTCTCGGCACGGCATCCTTTCTCTATCAGTTAATCAGCAGGAGAGAGGGGCACAAGAGATTTTCTTTTGCCATAACCGGCGTTGGTTTCCTCTCCCACACCGTGGCGCTGATCACCAGGACAATCGAGGCTGCCCATATCCCCATTACCAATATGCATGAGGCGATGTCATTCTTCTCATGGGCGCTGGTACTGGCCTTTCTCCTCATTGAGTATAAGTACAGGATCTATGTGCTGGGCTCTTTTGTGCTCCCGCTGACCTTTATCTCCCTCATCTCCTCTTCCGCACTCCCTATGGAAATCAAGATGCTCGATCCGATGCTGCAGAGCGCCTGGCTTGGGGTCCACACCATCTTCGCCATCATGGGCGCTGCCGCCTTTTCAATTGCCTTTCTGGCCGGAGTGATGTATCTGCTTCAGGAGTGGTTTCTTAAATCAAAGCGGTTTAATATCCTCTATTCTAAGCTCCCCTCCTTAGATCTACTGGATGACCTGAACTATCGGGCCATCTCCTTTGGATTTCCATTGCTGACACTCGGCATTATCACAGGTTCTATCTGGGCAGAATATGCCTGGGGTACCTACTGGAACTGGGACCCGAAACAGACATGGTCTCTGATCCTCTGGCTTTTTTATGCGGCCATGCTCCATAGCCGGCTGTCCGCAGGGTGGCGGGGGAAAAAGGCGGCCTATATGGCCATCATAGGATTTGTCGGTGTGGTCTTTACCTTTGTGGGGGTGAACATGCTTCTGCAAGGCAAACACATCTTTGTATGAAGGTCGTAAATTTCAATGGACATCATATTAGTCGGCCTCAGTCATAATACAGCCCCTGTGGAGATCAGGGAGCGTCTCTCCTTTTCCGGCGAACAACTGACCGCAGGGATTTCAAGGCTCAGGGCCCATGAGGAGATCCTGGAGTGTGTCATCCTATCCACCTGTAACCGTGTTGAGGTTTATACCACGGTTGAGAAACCCGAACTCGGGGTCGCCAGGGTTAAAGATTTTTTGCATGCCTATCAGCCGGATATCCCTCTGGAGAAGATGACCCTGCATCTTTATACCCATAAGAATGAGGGGGTTGTAAGACATCTGTTCAGGGTCGCATCGAGCCTGGATTCCATGGTCATTGGAGAAACCCAGATTTTAGGCCAGGTCAAAGATGCCTTTGACTGTGCGCTGCTGAATAAGACAACAGGGGTGGTGCTGAACAAGCTGTTTAAGAAATCAATATTCACGGCCAAACGGGTGCGGACAGAGACCCGGATCGGGGAGAGTGCCGTGTCGATCAGCTTCGCGGCAGTGGAGCTTGCCAAAAAGATATTCAGTAACCTCCGGAGCAAGACAGGGATGCTGATCGGGGCCGGTGAAATGGGGGAACTTGCGGCCCAGAATCTGGTGAACAGCGGGATCAAAGAGATTGTCGTATCCAACAGGAATTATGGTCGGGCCCTCGATCTTGCACGATCGTATAATGGCAGGGTGACAAGATTTGAAGATTTTCTGCAGGAGATGGTGAATGTGGATGTCGTGATATGCTCCACCGGGGCGCCCAATTATGTCATCCGGTTTGAGGATATAGAGGATATCATACACCGGAGGAAGAACAGGCCCCTGTTCTTTATAGATATCTCTGTCCCCAGGAATATCGATCCTGAGATTAATAAGATCGGAAATGTGTTTCTCTACGATATTGATGACCTGCAGGCCGTGGTGGAGACCAATCTTAAGACGAGGAAAGAGGAGGCAGAGAAGGGGGAGCAGATCGTCGCTGAGGAGGTCGGCAAGTTTACCCAGTGGTTTAAATCCCTGGAGGTGGTTCCAACGATCATCGCCCTTAAGGATAAGGTGGAAGAGATACGGCGGAAGGAATTAGAACGCACGATGGGAAGGCTCAGATCCCTTTCTCCGGAGGAGGTTCAGATTATAGACGGTCTTACCAATACCATCATCAATAAGATCCTCCATAACCCGCTTGTTGCTCTGAAATTAGAGGCCCATTCCACGAACGGTCTTCTCTATGCCGAGGCGGTCAGGAAGCTTTTTGACTTAGAGATAAAGGTGTCTGAAAAGGAGAATCAGAGTGATGAACCCCCCCTTTAGAAAAGGGGGGCAAGGGGGGATTTGATCTAAGGTGGGGATTTGCGAGAGGATGTTCGGATGAAGATGAAGCAGATCAGGATCGGGAGCCGCGGGAGTCAATTGGCCCTCTGGCAGGCGAGGTATGTGCAGTCTGAGCTTGAGAAAAGACACCCGGGCCTCTCTGTGACGATAACAAAGATCAAGACGACAGGGGATCAGATCCTTGATGTCCCCCTGGCGCAGGTAGGCGGCAAGGGGCTTTTCGTCAAGGAGATCGAAGAGGCCCTTTTGGAAAATGAGGTGGATATCGCCGTCCATAGCATGAAGGATATGCCGGCAGACCTTCCCGAGGGACTTTGTATCGCCGCAGTACCGAAGAGGGAGGATCCCCGGGATGTCCTGATCTCAAGGGATGGAAGCGGTTTCTTGCATCTCCCCCACGGGGCCCATGTCGGGACCAGCAGTCTTAGAAGGATATCTCAATTGCTTAATCAGAGGCCGGACCTCCGGATTACACCGCTCCGCGGCAACCTGGACACGAGGTTAAAAAAGCTGGACAGCGGGGCCTTTGACGCCATAGTTCTGGCGGCCGCAGGCATACGCAGGCTGGGATGGGAGGGACGGATTACAGAGTATCTGCCCATTACGATAAGCCTGCCGGCCATCGGCCAGGGGGCCCTGTGCATCGAGTGCCGGAAGGGAGACACAACGGTCTTTGAACGGATCAACGGCATGGATCATCCGGAGACCCGTATCTGCGTCAGGGCAGAGAGGGCCTTTCTGAAAAGGCTGGAGGGGGGCTGTCAGGTGCCGATCGGCGCTTATGCAACGATCGTACAGGGGGTATTGGAAATCGAGGGGCTTGTGGCCTCTGTGGATGGAGGGCGCATGGTCAGAGAAAAGAGGGCCGCCGGCATTGATAATCCCGAGAAGCTTGGGGTGAGTCTTGCCGAAAGCCTCCTCGCCCAGGGCGGCGAAGAGATCCTGAGAGAGGTATATGAAGCCAGATAGAGGACATAGGCCGATAGAAGGGAAGAGGATCGTTATTACAAGGCCTGCGGACCAGTCTGATGGGTTTTCAGAACGTCTCTCTAAATTAGGGGGGATGCCGGTAAAATTTCCGGTGATCGCAGTTGCCCCGCCGGACAGTTGGGATGCGGCAGACTCTGCGATAGATCATCTGGAAGGGTATGAGTGGATCCTGTTTACGAGTGTCAATGGGGTGAATGCCTTTATGGGAAGGGTGCTGGAGCGCAAGCGGGGTATAAAAGAGGCCCTGGCCTGGGTTAAGATATGCACCGTAGGTTTAAGAACGGCTGAGGCCGTCGAACAGTATGGGCTACAGGTCGATTTTGTCCCGGGAGAGTTCAGGGCAGAGGCGATCGTCGCCGGGTTTCAGGAGATGGGGGCTGCAGGAGAGAAGATCCTCATCCCGCGGGCACAAATAGGCCGCGAGATACTGCCGGAAGAGCTTGTCAGGATGGGGATGAAGGTGGATGTTGTGCCAGTGTATAAGATTATACGGCCCGAAACAGATGCCTCATGGCTGAAGACGATGCTTCAGAATAACGAGATCGACGTGGTGACATTTACCAGCGGTTCATGTGTCAGAAATTTTATTGAAATCCTTGGGGCAGAGGAGTATAAAATACTCCTCAGGGGGGTCAAGATCGCGTGTATCAGTCCTGTCACTGTGGATGCGGCCAGGAAGTATGGTCTGAAAACAGATATCGTGCCGGACAATTATACGGTAGATGATTTGGTGGATGCGATCACAAGATACTACAAGAAGTAAGAGGCAAGAAGCAAGAAGTAAGAAACAAGAAAGGATTTTCCATGGCATTTCCAACGACACGGCTTCGACGGATGCGGGCGACAGAGGCACACAGGAGGATGGTGAGGGAGACGGTGCTCTCTGTCAATGACCTGATATATCCGCTCTTTGTTGTTCCTGGGAGGAACATACGGCGTGAGATCAGCTCGATGCCGGGGAGCTTTCAGCTCTCAGTGGACCAGGTCATTACGGAGGCAAAGGAGGTCAGCGGCCTGGGCATCCCTGCCGTCATCTTATTTGGCATACCGGAACATAAGGATGAGACCGGCTCAGAGGCGTATGCTTCAGACGGGATTGTCCAGCAGGCCATTAAGGCGGTCAAGGACAGTGTTCCGGAGTTGCTCGTCATCACAGATGTCTGCCTCTGTGAGTATACGGATCATGGCCATTGCGGTGTTGTTAAAGGGGGGCAGATCCTCAATGATCCGACCGTGGAATTGCTGGCCAAGGAGGCCCTGTCCCATGCAAAGGCAGGGGCAGATATTATTGCCCCCTCCGATATGATGGACGGCCGGGTGTCTGCGATCAGGAAGGTCCTCGATGGAGACGGGTTTGAGCAGATCCCTATCCTCTCCTATGCCGCAAAGTACGCATCGGGTTTCTACGGGCCCTTCAGAGAGGCGGCAGAATCCACGCCGCAATTCGGGGACAGGCGGTCTTATCAGATGGACCCGGCAAATTCGAGAGAGGCGATGCGGGAGGCTGCCTTAGACATCGAAGAGGGGGCTGATATGGTCATGGTAAAACCGGCCTTGGCCTACCTGGATATCCTTTGTAAGATAAAAGAGCGGTGGGATCTGCCTGTCGCCGCCTACAATGTGAGCGGAGAATATGCCATGGTCAAGGCTGCCGGCCGTCTTGGTTGGATCGACGAGGGGCGTGTGATGATGGAAATCCTTACATCTATAAAAAGGGCCGGGGCAGACGTGATACTCACCTATTTTGCAAAGGAGGCTGCCCGTGCCTTGCAGGAGCAGGGGAGGTAAGCTGCATCGTTGAATATTATCAGGGGCGTCTCTGCCATTCCACGCGGACTTATAAGACCTGTCGTCACCATCGGGAATTTTGACGGCGTTCACTTAGGGCATCAGGAACTCCTTAACAGAGTCATCAGGCGCGCCAATGATATAGAGGGCACAAGCGTCGTCATCACCTTTGAACCCCATCCCTTAAAGGTGTTAAGGCCTGAAAAGGCCCCAAGGCTTCTCACCTCTCTTCATGAAAAGATAGAGATCTTTCAGTCTCTTGGCATCCAAGTAGTCATCTGCATTGATTTTACAATAGAATTTTCCCGGCAGTCTGCGGATGAGTTTATAGGGACTCTCCTCGGTGAAAAGATCGGGGCCAGGGTGGTCCTTATAGGGCCGAACTATATCTTCGGCAAAGACCGCGAAGGGAATATTGACCTCCTGAACAAAAGAGGAAGGGTCCTTGGTTTTGAAGTCGGGGTGATGGGGCCGGTGGAGATTGATGGACACAGGGTCAGCAGTTCCAGGATCAGGGAGTACTTGGCCAAAGGGGAGGTGGATAAGGCCGCCAGGCTCTTAGGCCGTTATTATACCATTGAGGGGATCGTGACGCCGGGCCACCATCGGGGGATGGGGCTGGGATATCCTACGGCCAATATTTATACAGTAGATGAGACCCTTCCTGAGGAGGGGATCTATGCGGTCAAGGTGATGCATGGGAATGAGACGATAGACGGGGCCTGTTATATCGGCACGCAGCCTACATTTGCCGGCGGGAAGGTGGGTGTGGAGGTGAACCTGTTTGATTTTGGAGGCACACTCTATCATGAGCACCTGAAGATCCTCTTTGTCAAGATGATCCGGGAAGAGCGGAGGTTTCAGGATAAGGAGACCCTCATCCGGCAGATTAAAGAGGATGTCGAGAGGGCAAAGGAAGTGTTGAGAGCAGAGGTCAGAAGATAGAAGCAAGAAGCAAGAGGCAAGAAGGAAAAGACATGACGTTCAAGGTGATCCAAAAGGTACGGGGGACGGTTGCCCGGTATCATATGCTGAAACAAGGCGATACCGTGCTGGTGGGTGTCTCCGCCGGTCCCGACTCTGTCTGTCTTCTGTACCTGTTAAAAGAACTTCAGCAGGAATACTCCCTCTCTCTCCACATTGCCCATCTCCATCATGGATTCCGCGGCAGTGAGGCAGACGACGACGTGCGGTTTGTCCAGGCCATTGGGGAATCTCTCGGCATCCCCCTGCATGTGGAATATGCAGACATTCCGGCCTATCTTAAGGAGACAGGTCTGTCGAAGCAGGCAGGGGCCCGCAAGGTCCGTTATGAATTCTTCTCTAAGGCCGCGGAAGAGACAGGCGCCGGCAGGATTGCCCTCGGGCATACGGCAGATGATCAGGTGGAGACCCTTCTGATGCGGCTTCTCAAAGGGGCAGGTCCGCATGGGCTCTCCGGCATCCCCCCGGTCAGGGATAAGATCATACGGCCCCTGATTGAGTTGACCCGTGAAGAGGTCATGGGGTTTCTTTCGGAGAGGAATATCCGGTACAGGATCGACTCCTCAAATCTGAGCAAGGTCTACCTCAGGAACAAGATACGTCTTGATCTCATCCCGTATCTTGCAAAGGAGTATAACCCCGATATTATGTCTACATTAATGCGAAACCTGACAATATTGAGGGATGAGGATACCTTCCTTGATGAATATATCCAAAGGCTCTACCCGGATGTGGTGATCAGCAGGACAGCGGAATCCATAACCTTTGATGTCCTGCGGCTTGCTTCCCTGGCCTACCCGGTTCAAAGAAGGATATTGCGGCATGCCGTCGAATCTATTGCAGGAGAAGAGGCGGTTGCCTTATCCTTCAGGCACATAGAAGACTCGTTGGCCCTTCTGGAGAAGGATAAAACAGGGGAGGTCCATTTACCGCATGACCTCAGGGTCAGGAGAGAAGGTGAGGTCCTGGGTGTCTATTTAAGGCCCCGTACAATACATACCCCCCCCTATACCTATGATGTTGCCATACCTGGAGACACCCCGATACCCGAGGCGGGGATGACGATCAGCACCGTTATCCTGGATGGCCCGTCGTATGATAAAGGCGATAAAGGGTTTGAGGGGAAAGATCGTTACAGGGCCTGTTTCGATATGGATAAGTTTTCTCTCCCCCTCGTTGTCCGGAGCCGCAGGCCAGGCGATCACTTCTATCCACGGGGGATGGGTGGAAAAAGAAAAAAGATCAAGGAGTATTTTATAGATCTGAAGATCCTCCGAAAAGATAGGGAGATCATACCGGTGCTGGCCTCTGCTGAGGATATCCTGTGGATCGTTGGGCATAGGACCGATGAGAGGTTTAAGGTAACCCCTGCTGCAGAGAAGATATTACAGGTCACCGCGTTTAAAACGCGGCCTAAAAAGAAAGGAAGGTAAACATGGAGAGGATGTTCGGCAAACCCCTGATCACCCAGCGCCAGATAGAAAAAAGGATCACGGAGTTGGGGACAAAGATCACCGCGGATTATGAGGGCAAGGAGATTGTCATGGTCTGCCTGCTCAAAGGGGCCTATGTCTTCTTTGCAGATCTTGTGCGAAACGTCCACATACCGGTAGATGTGGACTTTATGATGGTTTCAACCTATGGGGCAAGGGCAAGCTCGAGCGGTGTTGTCAAGATCATCTCAGACCTCTCCTCCTCAATAAAGGGAAAAGATGTCCTTCTGGTCGAAGACATTGTCGATTCAGGGCTTACCCTGAGTTATCTGTACAAGACCATGAAGGCCAAAAAACCCCGGTCATTAAAACTGTGCGTACTCCTCGATAAGGTCGAACGGAGAAAATATGAGATCCCTATTGATTACATTGGGTTCACAGTGCCGAATAAATATGTCATCGGTTATGGGCTGGACTACCAGGACAAATACAGGAATCTCCCTTATATCGCGGTCCTGGATGTCAGTGACATAGATTTATTGTCACAGGATGAAGGGTAGCAGGCAGGGTGGATGAGAAGAAGACCGGTACGTTATATATAGTCAGCACCCCCATTGGGAATCTTGAAGACATTACCCTCCGTGCCCTCAATATCCTGAGGGATGTCCAAATCATTGCCGCAGAGGACACACGCCATACCCAGAAGCTCCTCCAGCACTACCATATTTCCACGGCGCAGACGAGCTACCATGATCATAATAAAGAGGAGAAGGCGGAGATCCTGATCAGCAGGTTAAAGGAGGGGCGCGACATTGCCTTAGTCTCTGACGCCGGCACGCCTGGGATTTCAGACCCGGGCTACTACCTGATTAACCGGGCGATCGGGGAGGGGATCCAGGTAATGCCGGTCCCTGGTCCTACGGCATCTATAGCCGCCTTATCTATCTCAGGCCTCCCGACCGACGCCTTTGTCTTTGAGGGCTTTTTGCCTTCAAAAAAGACGGCCAGACAAAAAAAACTCCGGGAGCTTTCCACAGAGAGACGCACCCTCATCCTTTTCGAGGCCCCGCACAGGCTGGCCTCAACCCTGAGGGATATCGCAGAGGTCCTGGGCGACAGGAAGATCGTCCTGACCCGGGAGCTGACCAAGGTCTTTGAAGAGGTGATCCGCGGCAGGGTTTCAGAGGTGATTGCGAAGATCGAAGGGAGAAGGCTCAAAGGAGAGATGACCCTCCTGCTGGAGGGGGTTCAGGAAGAGGCGGCAGCAGGAGAGGTCCCTGACCTCCATGAATACCTGAAGGTGCTGATAGAAGAGAAGGGTCTCAGCCTCAAGGATGCCGTCAGCAAGGCATCCAGGGATCTCAACATCCCCAGGAAGAGAGTTTACAAAGAGGCCCTGAGTATGCAAAGATTGAGATGAAACGTCGTTGAACCCGGAAATCACAAAGGTGCGCGAAAATGTCATTCCCGCGTAAGCGGGAATCCAGAACGCAAGCAGAGGTCTGGATTCCCACTTTCGTGGGAATGACGGGTACTTAGGGATTTTCGAATAAAAGGAGGAAAAATGTTCAAAAGGATATCTATAACAGGTTTGATAGCAGGTCTTGTCTTTCTGACCGGCATAGCCCATGCGGCGGCGGTACCAATGGTGGGGGACAAGGCCCCGGATTTTACCCTGACCTCTGTGACCGGGGAGAAAGAGACCCTTTCCCAGCACAAGGGTTCTATTGTTGTCCTGGGTCTTTTCCATATCTGTGATCCCTGTATGAATCAGGCCACCGAGATGCAGAAGTTACTCAATGAGGGTACGGTAAAGGCCGTTTTCTTAGGGATCAATACAGACGGGGATACCAAAGAGGATGTGCAGGCCTATCTCAAAGAGTTTAAGACGAAGGTCACCTTTCCGTATCTGATTGATCCGGCCAGGGATGTCAATAAGAAGTATATCCAGCGTTTCATGCCGACGGTGCTCATCATTGATGGAGAGGGTGTCATCCGCTACAGGGGTTCTGCTACTTCCAAGGATGGGCTATTGGCGGAGATTAAGAAGATTAGCCGATAGTGGGCGCTGAAAAACGTCCATCTGCGGCGTCAGGACTTCGGATTTGAGCCTCAACGTACGGGAAGTACGCCTCGGCTCAAATCCTTGTCCTTCCTTGCACCTGGACGTTTTTGAGCACCCACTTAGCCGGTAGGTGCTTCTAAAATACCGCTTATCGGTAGTTATCTTTAATGATCAGATGTGGATTGCCTGTCCCTCGACGGCATGGGCCGCCTCCTTGATAATCTCCGACAGAGTGGGGTGTGGGAATATGGCGTTGGAGATATCGGAGGCCGTAGCCTCCAGGGACATGGCCAGAGACAGACTGCCGATCAACTCTGACACATCAGGCCCGATCATGTGGATGCCGAGGACCTCGCCGTAACTCTTCTCTGCGATCACCTTGACAAACCCAACCTCTTCCTCGCCTGAGAGGACTGCCTTGCTGTTTGCCGAAAAGGGGAACTTCCCGGTCTTGATCTCGTACCCCTTTTCCTCTGCCTCCTGACTCGTCAGACCCACACTGGCCACCTGAGGATAACAGTAGTTGACACTGGGAATCCTTTTGGGATCTAAGGGCGGCGCCTCCTTTCCCGCGATCTGCAGGACAGCCGATATCCCCTCCTGCGAGGCCGCATGGGCCAGCAGGGGCGGACCGATGAGGTCCCCAATTGCAAAGAGGCCGGACTGAGAGGTCTCAAAGCGTTCATTCACCTTGACAAAGCCCTTCTCAAGCGCAACCCCTGCCTCCTCAAGACCAAGCCCCTCAGTCAGGGGCCGCCTCCCTAAGGCCACCAGCATCTTATCCGCCGTGAGGACCTCTTTCTCTCCTCCCTTTTTCTTTATCTCCACATCCACCCGGCCATCTCTGACTGCCACATGCTCCACAACGGTCTCTGTCAGGAACTTCATCCCCCTCCTAACTAAGGTCCTCTGGAGTATGGCACTGACGTCCCTCTCTGCAAAGGGGAGGATAGAGCCCTTCATTTCAACCACCGTCACAGAGGTCCCCAGGGTATTGTAGAGATAACCAAACTCCACACCGATATCCCCGCCTCCGGCAATGATCAGCGAAGAGGGGAGCTCTTCCATCCTCAGGATCTCATCGCTGCCAAGGACATATCTCTGATCAAAGGGGATCCAGGAAGGCGCTGCAGAGACCGAGCCGGTGGCCAGGATGATATTTCTCCCCCTGATTGCGCCGATCTCGCTTCCCTCCTTAAAAAGGAGCACCCTTTTCTGCGGGGTAATCCTGCCTTCTGCCTCGATCAGCTCTATCTTGTTTTTCTTTAAGAGATATCTAACGCCATTATGGAGTCTTTCGACAACGGCATCTTTCCTTTGGCGGATCCGGGCAAGGTCGAGCTCTACCTGACTGGTCTTGATTCCGAATTCGTGCGACCGCTTACAGAGGTGATAGAGATAGGCAGAGTAGAGGAGGGACTTTGTCGGGATACATCCCCGGTGGAGGCAGGTGCCGCCGACCTTTTCCTTTTCCACAAGGCAGGTCTTAAGCCCTGATTGTGCGGCCTTAATCGCGGACACATAACCGCCTGGGCCGCCGCCGACAATGACGAGATCAAATTCCCTTTCCGGTGTAGACATAACGGCAAGATAACAGTTTCAGAGGGGTGAGTCAAGGAGTTGCCTTATACAAAGGAGGCAGGGGCTTTTCAGTCTTTACAAAATCTTCATCTCTCTGTAACATGGGTGTAACATAGGGCGGGTACTATCAGGGCAACATTAAATAAAAGAGGAGGTAATAAAGATGAAAAGAGTGATCGTTTTTATGATAGGGATAGCCCTTTTGGGGCTGACAGGCACTGTCTGGGCCGGGGATACACTCCTCAAGACCCTGCAGAATAAAGGGGTTATCACGGAAGAGGAGGCATCCACCATAGCAGCAGAGCAGGAAAAGGAGAGGAAGTCTGTCCTGCCTAAGGCGCTGGAGGGTCTCAGTGTAGGGGGCGTTGCCTTCATAGATTATTCTGCGGGTACTACAGGCAAAAATGGGACAGACTTCAATAAATTCTCTTTGACCCGAGGGTATATTAACGTCAAAAAAGATATCACTCCATGGCTAAAGGCCAGGGTTACCCCGGATGTTACCCAGATTACAGCCGCTGCGAATTCACAAAAAGGGGACCTCGAGTTAAGGATGAAATACTACTATGTGGATTTCCTTATGCCAGGCTATGGTCTTTTAACGGATAATGATCTGCGTGTCGGGCTTGCCCAGATGCCCTGGCTCGACTTTCAGGAGACCATCAATATCTACCGGATGCAGGGGGTGATGTTTCAGGAGAGGTTCGGGAATTTTGATGCAGGCGACCACGGTGCTGGGTTGATCGGAAATTTGGGGGGTAAACTCAACAAAGAATTGCAGGAGCAGGTAGGATACGCCACCCCCTATAACGGCAGATATGGGAGTTATCATATCGGCGTCTATAATGGCGCAGGATACCACGCCACAGAAGATAATCAGAACAAGATGATCGAGGGGCGAATAACGATAAGGCCCCTGCCGGATGCCACACCGGGTTTACAGGTCACATACCTTGGAATATCCGGCAAAGGGAATAAGGCCGCAAACCCTGATTGGAGGAACAACAGCGCCTTCATAAGCTATCAGAACAGAGTGGTCGTCCTTACCGGTGAATATGTCCGCGCCAAAGGAAATCAAAAAGGAGACGATGAAAAGGATAAAACAGGCTATTCTATATTCGGCGACTTCAGGCTTCCATTCTACGAGGGCCTCGCGATCATGGCAAGATACGATGTGTGGGACCCGGACACCGATGCCTTTAACGATAAGGAAAAACTGACGATCGGAGGGGTGAGCTACAGGGTCTTAGGAAACAATTATCTTCTCGTGGCCTATGAACAGAGGCAGTATGACAAATCCGGCGACAAGGATGATAAAAAGGGACAGGTCGTTCTTCAGGTCAACTTCTAAAAACGTACGGATTACAAATGGGAGGATGGATGAGCAGGATAAGCGTATTCCTGATTGTGGCGCTGCTGGGAATAATAGTAACCTCCAAGGCCTACGCAGGGGGCATGATAAAGGTAGACGGATCCTCCACAGTCTATCCGATCACCGAGGCCGTTGCCGAGGAGTTTCAGAGGGTGGATAAGGGAAAGACCAGGGTTACGGTGGGGATCTCCGGGACAGGCGGCGGTTTCAAGAAGTTCTGCAATGATGAGACTGACATCAGCGATGCCTCGCGTCCTATCAAGCCGACAGAGGTGGATCTCTGCAAAAAGAACGGCATTGAATACATCGAACTCCCTATGGCCTATGATGGGCTGGCTGTCGTGGTCAATCCCAAAAACAACTGGGTGGATTCGATGACTGTAGAGGAGTTGAAGAAGATGTGGGCGCCGGAGGCCCAGGGGAAGATCATGAGATGGAAGCAGATACGACCCAACTGGCCGGATAAGGAGATCCGCCTTTTTGGGGCCGGTGTAGACTCCGGCACATATGACTACTTCACCGAGGCCGTTGTAGGGAAGGAGCACGCCAGCCGCGGGGACTTTACCTCCAGCGAGGATGACAATGTCCTTGTCCAGGGGATCGCCACGGATACCTATGCCTTAGGATTCTTTGGCGTGGCCTATTATGAAGAGAACAGAGACAAGCTGAAACTGGTGGCCATTGATGATCAGAAGGATGCCAATGGAAAGGGGCCGGCCCTCCCCACCTATGACAATGTCCTGAACGGGACCTATCAGCCCCTCTCAAGACCGCTGTTTATCTATGTAAACAAGAAGTCTGCCGGGAGACCGGAGGTCCAGCAGTTTATCGTTTTCTATATGAAAAATGGGAAGACCCTCTCCGGGGAGGTCGGCTACGTCGCCCTGCCGGACCAGGCCTATGAACTGGTGCTCAGGCGTTTTGAAAACAGGGTTACCGGCTCTGTCTTTGGCGGTCAGGGATCCCAGGTTGGGGTCAAGATCGAAGAGCTTTTAGAGAAGGAATGAAGGTGATCCAGGTTGAGACCCTAAGAGTCCGTCATTCCCACGAAAGTGGGAATCCAGACCTCTGCCTGCGTTCTGGATTCCCGCTTGCGCGGGAATGACATTTTCATATTCCCTATTATCAATATGATGAAGATTTTGGTTGTTGATGATGAGAAGGACATACTGACCCTCCTCGAATATAACCTCAAGAAGGCGGGCTTCAAGGTTATCTCTGCCCAGGATGGTCCTGACGCGCTCGCCCTGAGCAGGAAAGAAGAACCCGATCTGATCGTCCTCGACATCATGCTGCCGGGCATGGAGGGGACTGAGGTCTGCAAGATCCTCAAAGGCGAAGAGGCGACGCGGCATATCCCGATTATCATGCTGACTGCCAAGGGGGAAGAGATAGACAGGATCGTTGGTTTTGAACTTGGGGTGGACGATTATATCATAAAGCCCTTCAGTCCCCGGGAGCTGGTCTTACGGGTTAAGAGCGTTTTAAAAAGAGGGCATGAGAGGCATGAGAAGGGGACAAAGACGATCACCGCAGGCCCGGTCACAATGGATGTGGACAGATCTGCTGTGGTTGTCGAAGGCAAGTCTTTAGACCTGACGGCAACGGAATTCAGGCTTCTCCTGGAACTGGCCAGGTCTCCGGGTAGGGTCCTTTCCAGAGAGGTATTGCTCGATCGGGTCTGGGGCGATGAGTGTTACGTCATTGACCGGACCGTGGATACCCACATCCGGAGGCTCCGGGAAAAGCTCGGCCGCCATGGGGACTCTATAGAGACAGTGCGCGGTTTTGGCTACCGGTTTAAGGAAGGGGGGATTTGACCGAGGCTTAGATGAAAGAAAAACTCTTAGAAGCAGTGATCCGGGAGATGGAGATCGGGGTCCTTGTCCTCGATGCCCGGAAGCAAATCCTCTACATGAACCCCTTCTTTAAAAGTACCTTCCCGGTTCCTCAGCCAGTTACCCAGACGCCTGCCGGAGGGCAAGGGAATTTCAGTGTCGGTGATATCATCAGAGATCCGGACCTTCTGGGTGCGATCGAAGAGACCCTCCTGTCGCCGGATCATCTGCCTGTAAAGGTCACTATCCAGGGGAGAAACGGACAGGTCCTGGAGGTCCGCTTCCTCCACTTTGTGGAAGAGAGGGCCCCCGGACTCATCGGATTTTTTCACGATCTGACCGAGGAGAAAAGGGTCGAGGCGATCAAGAGGGACTTTGTGGCCAATGTGAGCCATGAACTGAGGACACCCTTAGCCAGCATCAAAGGGTATGCCGAGACCCTCCTCGACGGCGCCATGCAGGATCGTGAAACCCTCAGGAACTTCCTCTCCATCATTGATAAACATGCCAACAGGATGACCGCACTGATTGACGATCTCCTGACGCTATCCATGCTGGAGTCGCATCAGATGCCGCTGAAGCTGGAAGCCGTGGAAATCAGGGGATTAATAAACGGCGTCATCCAGGGTTTTGAGAAAAATGCAAGGGACAAGGGGCTGAAATTAACCGGAGAGATCCAGGAAGGGCTGCCAAAGGTGACGGCGGATAAGGTGCGTCTTGAACAGGTCATCGTCAATCTTGTAGATAATGCCATCAAGTATACAAATCAGGGGGAGGTCAGGGTTATTGCAAGGGGTGAGAACAGCCACCTGCGGGTGGATGTAGAGGATACCGGGATCGGCATCCCTGATAAAGATATTCCCAGGATATTTGAGCGGTTTTACCGTGTGGACAAGGGGAGAAGCCGGGAGATTGGCGGGACCGGACTGGGGCTCGCCATTGTCAAACATATCATTCAGGCCCACAACGGAAAGATCTGGGTCACAAGCTCACCCGGCAAAGGGACAGCCTTCAGTTTTGTGATACCCTGAAAAGGAAAAGGGGACAGATTTATTTTTCCTTTAAAACCTCGCGATGCAGAAAATAAATCTGATAATCATATAAAAGGCACCTCCTTAGCATACCGGATTAATTATCTGGTATGCTTGGGGAAATAAACCAATATTAACCCAGGAGGTGCCTTATGAAATTGTACGTGGCTTTTGATCTTCATGCAAACA
>JACRHF010000001.1 GCA_016217665.1 Nitrospirota bacterium
ACGGACATTGGGCGGAAGCAAAAATATCTGATCCCGATTACACTCCTTGAAATTGTAGGCCATCTCCTACCCCCTTGTGATTGACAGCCTCATCTTATCCACTTACTGATTGCGCTGCAAGGGGTTTGTGCAACAGGCTCCCAAAGGGTGAAAATAAATCTGTCCCCTTTTCCCTACTGCACACTGGCTGTCCTGGGTTTATTATTCTTGAAATAGGTGAGGAGGGCCTCCCGTGCCGCTACAGAGGCCTTGACCTGCCAGGCCGGCTGGTTGATTACAAGGGCAGCCACAGCGATCTCAGGGTCCTCCAGGGGGGCAATGCCGACAAACCAGCTATAATCCCCCGGCGGGTTGTCTCCCTCCAGAGTGCCTGTCTTGCCGCCAATCGTAATATCTTTGAGATAGGCCCTTCCCCTCCGTGTATAGAAGGCATGTCTTGAAGTGCCGCTCTCGATCGTTTTGGTCATCATATACTTGAGTTTGTCTGCGGTCTCAGTGGAGATGCAGGTGTCCAGTTCCTTTGCTTTAAAATTGTAGATGTCCCTGCCGTCAAGGGATATCTTGTCTATAATCCGTGGAGCGATCATCTTGCCGTCATTTCCAATTACTGAGGCGATGAGGGCCCCGTGGAGCGGGGAGAGGGTGACATGACCAAACCCTGCCGCTGTCTTTGCGATGCTCTCCTGGGTATTCTCTACAGAGGCCTGGCTCATCTGCACCGGTAATTCAAAATCGAGGGACTTATTGAATCCGAAAATTTCTGCATAGTGGAGAAGATCCTCGGATCCAAGCCATTTCAGCGCTACCTTGGCAAAGGCCACATTGCATGATTTTCCCATTGCATCCGCAAGGGTGATCTTATTTTTATCCCTCTTTGGATTATCAACCCAGTTTCTGGGTGTTAAGGAGTAAAGTCCTCCATTGAACCGGATGACCGTCTCAGGTTCAACTTTCCCGTTTTCAATGGCTGCGGCGGCGGTTATCAGCTTAAAGAGAGACGCGGCGGGGTAGGTGGCCCTTAAGGCAAGGTGCTGGTCTCCTTTGTGTTTTTCAGAGTATTCGACCATAGCCAGGATCTTGCCCGTCTTCGGGGAGATGGCTACAAAGGCCCCATAGGGGACTTTGTATTTGGCAAAGAACTCTGTCATCTTCTCCTGAAGGGGGGGGTCTATTGTATAGGTGACTGAAAGACCATTTTCAAAACTGCTGACAAACTTGTCCTCCATCTTTTCTTTGAACAGGATGGGGGTCGCGCCTTCTATCCGCGCACCCTCTTCATCGAAACTGAGACGAAGGCCATTTTCCTCAATGCTGTAGCGGATCTTCTGTGAAAGGTCAAAGGTGTCTAAGAATGGCGAACCGGCTGCGAGGAATATGATAAAAGCGGCAAGCATCAGAATGAAGAGGGTCTTCCCGGGGGTCTTTCTATGCCATGTGAATCTTTTCTGGTACTCCTGCCATCTCTGTTTCACAAAGCCCTCCTTTGGCCGTCTGACAATCTCAAATCGAAAAATGTGCCATCTGCATGAGTGTGGGCACCAAAAACCATTGTAAGAAATAGATTATTAATATCGCAATTATGGGGGAGAGGTCAATACCTATTTTCCAGACCGGTACAAGCCTCCGTAATGGGTTTAAGACAGGCTCTGTCACCCGGTAGAGGAACTGTACAATAGGATTATAGGGATCTGGATTCACCCATGATATCAGGGCCCTGGCAATGATGATGTATATATAGAATGTAAGAACTATATCAATAAGTCGGGTAATAGCCAAGAGAAAATTAGTCCACACGTACACCTACTCCTCCCTCCCCAGGACCTCTGCCCGTTTTGTCGCGTCTTCCACGGCGCGCATCAGAGCGGCGCGGAGTCCGGATTTCTCAAGCCTATAGAGTCCCTCTATCGTCGTTCCTCCGGGCGAGGTGACCATCTCCCGGAGGTCTCCTGTGTGTTTCCCGGTTTTTAGGACCATTTTCGCAGCGCCAAGCGCCGTCTGTGCTGCAAGCAGAGTGGCCGTCCCTCTGGGGAGGCCGGCCTTCACACCCCCGTCTGAGAGGGACTCTATCACCGTGAATATATAGGCCGGGCCGCTGCCGCTTAGCCCAGTGACCGCATTAAGGTGCTCCTCGCCCAGCAGAACACTCTTTCCCACGGAGTCGAAGATCTTCTTAACGGCCTCCTGATCCCTGCCGGTCACACCGGGACCGGGTGCGATTGCGGCGGCCCCTTCCCCAACCAATATGGCGATATTTGGCATGACCCGCACAATAGGGATATCCCTTTTTAGCCAGTGCCGTATCCTGCCGATAGGCACTCCGGCTGCAATCGAGATGATGACCTTTGACCTGTCTAAAGCAGGGGAGATCTCTTCCATGAGGGCCTTTACACCGGCCGGTTTGACAGCAATCATGATAAATTTAGAGGAGGCAGAGGCCGCGGCATTGTCCTTTGTGGTCTTGATCCCGCAGGTGGAATGAATATGTGCGAGCCGGTCTTCAGAGATATCTGAGGCAATCATCTCTTTCCGGGTATAAAGCCCACCTGAGAGCATCCCTTTGATCAGGGCCTCTCCCATATTTCCGGTCCCAAGCACGCAGATTTTCCATTTCATCTTCATACCCCTTTTACCCTCGTTGTCCAAAGATCGCCGTTCCTATTCTGACCAGCGTGGCCCCTTCTTCGACCCCGACCTCAAAATCATTGCTCATTCCCATAGATAGTTCCCTGAAATCAGGAGGAGAGATGCCCGTACGGACAATCTCATCCCGGAGTTCCCGCAGCCGGCGAAAATAGGGTCTTGACTGTTCCGGATCCTCTGAAAAAGGGGGGATCGCCATCATCCCTTTCAGCGAGACGCCCTTTATTCTGACCATCGTTTTGACCCTATCTGCCACCTCAGAAGGGAGGACCCCGAATTTTTCCTCTTCCCCGGAGATGTTCACCTCTAAAAGGATATTCTGTATGATCCCTCTTTTCTGCGCCCGGAGACTGATCTCTTCACACAGGTCTATACTATCTACCGAATGAATCAGGTCTACCTTTCCGGCAATGTACTTGACCTTGTTTTTCTGCAGATGGCCGATAAAGTGCCAGGACGCTGCATGATGTAATACACTTAATTTGGGCATCGCCTCCTGAACCCGGCTTTCACCGCAGATGCTGAGGCCTGCCGCAATGGCCTCCCTGATCCTCCCCACATCAACCCCTTTGGTGACGGCAACGATCGTGATCTCCCCCGGGTCTCTGCCGGCGCGTTTTGCAGCGCCGGCCATCCGCTCTTTTACTTCATAAACACAGGCGGCAAGGCTCATAAAATAATGCCACTGATCATCCTTCCTGTCCCGATTCCGTCCCTGCGGTAGGAGTAGAACAGGTCCTCATGGCAGGCCGTACACAGCCCTGCCGTGAATATGTGTTCCTTCAGTATCCCCGCATCTTCTATTTGGGCTGTATTTAACCCTGCGAGATCCAGCTTTGCCTTTCCATCTTCCACCGGGGTGAGATGTTTCTCCCACCGGGAGTTGATACTTCTTACGGGTTCGATGACAGTCTTTCCGACCGTATAACAGCAGGGTCCTATGGCAGGTCCCATGCCCACAACGACATCTTCCACCTGACACCCGAATCCGGCAGTCATCTGACAGATCACCTTCGTCAGGATCCCCTGCACGGTCCCCCTCCAGCCCGCATGGACAGCCGCCGTAACACCCTGTACAGGATCATAGAGCAGGGCAGGGAGGCAGTCTGCGGTGACGACCCCTATCCCCACCGGTCTTTGATTGGTGATGATGGCATCACAGGGTTTGTGCATGGCATCCCTGATAAATACGGAGCCGTCTTCGAAGGGCCTGTCAATGACCAGGATATGATCTCCATGCACCTGCTTTACCATGACAAACGCTTCCTGACTGACGAATGGGATGGCGCTCTGCTGAGGCGCTTTTCTCGTTGTGAAAAAGTGCCGGATCCCTGCCTCTTCCATTTCAGGGATCACCAGGTATTGGACCCCATTTTTATTGGCTATCTGGTAACTCAATTCCCTTTCTTCCTCAAAAAGGTGGGCATGTCTAAGATGTCGTTTTCTATCCCGATGGAGTCATTTCGATAATCCACCGCCGCCACCTTTCTCAGGAAGGTGGGTTTGTCGATATCGGTCTCCATTTCGACAGAATCAGAAGAGTTCGCTAATTGAAGCTGCCGGGCCTCTTTAACGGCCAACCGGGCGGACCCGTTATTAAATCCCGTTGCAATGACGGTCACAGAGACCTTGTTGTTCAGAGTCTCGTCAATCACGCATCCCAGGATGACATGGGCATCCGGGTCTACACATTTCTGGATGATGGAGGATGCCTCCGAGATTTCATGAAGGGAAAGATCAGTGCCTCCGGAGATGTTGATCAGAATGCCTTTGGCCCCGTCTATAGAATTGTCCTCTAACAGGGGATTGGAGATGGCCCTTTGAACGGCCTCCAATGTCCTGGCATCCCCTGAAGCGACTCCCATCCCCATGACCGCACGTCCCATATAACTCATGATGGTCCTGATATCCGCAAAATCTACATTGATATAACCCGGCCTTGTAATGATATCGGAGATTCCCTGAACAGCCTGCCGCAGCACATCGTCTGCAAGTTTGAATGCCTCGGATATCGGGGTGTCCTGTTCCACCATCCCCCGTACCCGCTCGTTGGGGATCACGATCACGGTATCTGCACACTTTTTGAGTTCCTCCAGGCCCCGCTCGGCATGGGTGATCCTCTTCCCCATCTCATAGAGAAAAGGTTTTGTCACCACGCCCACAGTCAGGACGCCCAGGCTCTTCGCAATATCGGCAATGACAGGGGCCGCCCCTGTCCCGGTGCCTCCCCCCATGCCTGCGGTCACAAATACCATGTCAGAGTCCGCAAGGATTTCTCTGATCTTGTCGGAATCCTCTAATGCCGCATCCCGTCCAACCTCAGGGTTGGCCCCTGCGCCAAGCCCTTTAGTCAGTTTGCCCCCGATCTGCATCCGGGTACCTGCGCGGGAAAGTCCAAGGGCCTGCACATCGGTGTTTACAGCGATAAATTCCACTCCCTTCAGATTGGCGGCGATCATATTATTGACGGCATTGCATCCGCATCCCCCCACACCCACCACCTTGATCTTTGCGCCCCCTTCTATGACCTCTTCTAAATCAAACATGGGTCCCCTCCTCCTTTTTAAAAGGCTAAAAGAAGCCGCCAAACCAGCTCTTCATCCTATGATATATATTTTCAAAAAGATGTCCATTCTTAAATTTCCGTTCGTTCATTCCCTGCTCCTTCAGGGCGCAGAGGATAATGCCTATCCCTGTAGAGTACATGGGATGACTGAGGGTATCTGAAAGGCCTTCAATGTTCGTTGGAATCCCCCTCCTCACCGGCATCCCCGTGACCCTTTCAGCCATGTCCACGATCCCTTCCAT
>JACRHF010000102.1 GCA_016217665.1 Nitrospirota bacterium
CAGGGCGCAGAGGATAATGCCTATCCCTGTAGAGTACATGGGATGACTGAGGGTATCTGAAAGGCCTTCAATGTTCGTTGGAATCCCCCTCCTCACCGGCATCCCCGTGACCCTTTCAGCCATGTCCACGATCCCTTCCATCGTACAGCTCCCCCCTGTAAGAACGATCCCTGAGGAGAGCATATCCGCATAATTCACCTTCTTGATCTCTTTTGCGACATGGTCAAAGATCTCTTCGACTCTGGGTTCGATGATCTCGGTGATCTTCTGCCGGGAGAGGAGGCGCGGGGGCCTTCCTCCGATGCTGGACACCTCTATCTGGGCAGTTTCCTTTACCAGGGACGGCAGGGCACAGCCGTACAGGGTCTTGATCTTCTCGGCCTCAGCCGTCGGCGTGCGCAGGCCGACGGCAATATCATTCGTCAAATGATTGCCTCCGATCGGTATGACCGCTGTGTGCGAGACGGCCCCGTTGACGAATATCGCCATATCCGTCGTCCCTCCGCCGATATCAACCAATACCACTCCCAGATCCTTTTCGTCCGGGGTCAGGACGGCCTCGCTCGATGCGAGGGGCTGCAGGATAATATCGAGGACCTCAAGCCCTGCCTTGTTGATACTCTTTACAATATTCTGTACCGAGGTAATGGCCCCGGTAATAATATGGACCTGGACCTCTAACCGGACGCCGGAGATGCCTAACGGGTTTTTGATGCCGTCCTGCCCGTCTACGATAAACTCCTGCGGGATCACATGCAGTATCTCACGATCCGGAGGGATGGCCACGGCCCTTGCCGCCTCGATGGCCCTCTCGATATCCGCCAGGGTGATATCCTGATTTTTGATGGCCACCATTCCACGGCTGTTGAGCCCGCTGATATGGCCGCCGGCAATGCCGGTATAGACGCCTTTAATCTCCACCCCAGCCATCTGTTCCGCCTTGCGCACGGCATTCCTGATTGACTCAACGGTATCTTCAATATTGACGACAGCCCCCTTCCGCAGTCCCTTGGATGGAGTTGTCCCTATCCCGGCTATCTTGATCCGGTTATCTTCAGTAATCTCTGCCACGAGGGCGCATACCTTTGTGGTGCCGATATCAAGCCCGACGACTATATTATCCCTTCTGCGCACGATGTCCCCCCTATATGACCTTGACTGTTTTGACGATCACCTGATTGTCGAATCTCAGGTCTATTTCCTTGTATGGAATCCCTTTCTCCTCCAGATTTTTTGCAATCTCGTTAAAACGTTTCAGCTTTTCCCGGTAGCCCCCCCGCCCAAGCCTTATTCTGTACCCTTTAAGATGAAGGACGATTTGTCCCCGTTCTTCCACCTCAATCCCTGTGGTAGACAGGTCTATCCAGGGGAGAGAAGAGAGGTCTCTCTTGACCTCGATGGCGGCGGACAGTCCTTCCACCGGACGCTTATTTTCTGCGCTCTCCTTGGGAAGGTCGATTCCATAGACGACAGGAAGGATCAATGCATTTCCTGTTTTATCTCCCAGCATCATCCCTTCTTCGTCTGCCAGATAGAGGCTGTGGTTATTGTTGACATAGACCGCCGGTGTCCGCTCCGAGATATCTACCCATAGTGTGCCGGGAAGTTCCCTCCGGATGGACACCTCCTTTACCCACGGATGCCTTTTGACCCTGTCGGCGATATCCCGGATATCTATCCTGAAGATATTCCGGCCTTCGATCTTTCCGAGATAAGGAGCCAATTCCTCCGCAGGGACAAAACGGTTTCCCTTGATCTTAACGGACCTGACCTTCAGGAAGTTGTCCGCCTTATCAAGAAGATGAGACTGACTGATGAACCCGTAACCCTTGTCCATTAAATAAAGGGCAGGGACTAAGGAGGCGATGATTACAGCAAGTTTCAGGAACCGGATGATCCCCCCGAACAGCCCCCCTTGATTCTTCTTAAGGCCGTTTCTTTTTTTGAGGAACGGCTTCTTATTGGACCGGTATTGAGAGAAATACATAGGCCTCACGCACTCTTCTTAATAAACGCCGACGACAGGATCATCTCCACAAGAGGATCATAACCAATGCCGGCCTCTTTAGCGGCCTGGGGAAGAAGGCTGGTCTCTGTCATTCCGGGTATCGTATTAATCTCCAGCACAAAGGGATGACCTCCCGGGTCAATCCGCAGGTCCACACGGGATACAAAACAGCAGCCGGTCACCCTGTGCGCCTTTAAGGCGATTGCCCTGACAGTCTCTGTGAGAGACGGCGATAGTCTTGCCGGGACAACATATTCCGCCATGCCGCGCGTTGTCTTCGTCCTGAAGTCATAGAACCCTTCCGCAGGGACAATTTCCACGAGGGGAAGCGCCTGGTCGTTCAGGACTCCTGCCGTTACTTCCATACCCCCGATGTATTCTTCGAGGATAACGTCATCTCCATACGGAAGCGCATTCTCTATGGCCGCAGCCAGCTCAGTCCGCTGTGACACAATGCTGATACCGATGGTAGACCCTTCCCTGCACGGTTTAACGACGAGCGGGTATCCCGGGGTGTCAGGTCCATCTCCCTTGTTCCTGTGATATACCGAAAACCTGGGCGTCGGTATCTCATGATACTCCAATATCTTTTTGGAGAGGAGCTTATCCATGCACAGGGTACTGGCGGTCACGCCGGAACCTGTATAGGGGATGCCCATGACCTCAAGGAGCCCCTGCACGCAGCCATCCTCGCCATACTTGCCATGGAGTGCGATAAAGGCGACCTCGATGCCGTTCCTGACCAATTGAGAGGGGAGGTCCCTCCCCGCATCAATGGCCATCACGTCATAACCCATCCTCTGCAGGGCGGCCGCCGCAAGCCCCCCTGTCTTAAGCGAGATCTCCCGCTCCGATGAAAGCCCCCCCATCAGGACGCCAATTTTTTTGGGGGTGATCATGCCCCTACGACCCTCACCTCTAATTCCAGGGTCACCCCCGTCTCTCTCTCCACCTTACTCCCGATACGCCTTATCAGGGACAGGACATCATTCGCGTTAGCGCCGCCTTTGTTGATGATAAAATTGGTGTGCCTTTCAGAGACAGCCGCCTTGCCCATCGACGCCCCCCGCATCCCTACAGAGTCAATTAACTTCCATGCAGGCATGGCCTCAGGGTTTTTAAAGATAGAGCCGGCATTTGGTGTCCCGACAGGCTGGGTCTCTTTTTTTCTCAGGAGATTCTCCCGGATGGTCATCCCTATCTTTTCCGAGTCCCCCCTCTGGAGTCTTAATACGCTCCCCACTACGACAATGCCGGGGATGTGCGTCGACCTGTAGTGAAGAGACAATCCCTTTGCCGGGACTTCTGTGATGTTTCCATTTTTGTCGATTAACCGGACCGACTCCAGGAGATCCTTCATCTCCTTGCCCCAGGAGCCTGCATTCATGACCACAGCCCCGCCTAATGAGCCCGGGATGCCTGCGGCAAACTCAAGTCCTGAAAGGCTGTTTTTAACAGTATACTTAAGCAGCGCCGCTAAATGGACGCCGGCGCCTGCATACAGATAAAGCCGGCCTGCATCCTCTTTGACCGGGACGATGTCCCTGAAACATTCCCCGGCCATCCCGGAGGAAATGGAGACGACGATCCCCCGGATCCCCTTGTCCCGCACCAGCAGATTGGTCCCGTCCCCTAACATAAACAGCGGAACTTTCTTAGAACGGGCCAGTCTGATAATCCCTGACAGATCCTCTTCATCCTTAGGGAAGACCAGGGCCTCTGCGGGTCCCCCGATTTTAAAGGAGGTATGCCTGCTCATGGGTTCATTCAAGAGGACAATGCCCCTGAACCCTGCAAGTATCACGTTAAGATGATCCCGGGTCTTTGTGGTCACTGAGGATCTTTCTCCCTGTCTTCCAGATGTCTCCCGCACCCAAGGTAATGATCATGTCTCCCGGCCTCATGATTTCGTGTATCCGGCCAGGGATCATTGTTTTGTCAGGCATAAACATGACATTCGGATGGCCATGCCTCCGTATCGTTTCATAAAGCCTTTCGGCCGTCACCCCTTCAATAGGCCTTTCCCCGGCAGGGTATATATCCGTGATGATCAGGATATCCGCGTCCGCAAAGGCATTCCTAAACTCCTCCAGCAGGTCACGGGTTCTCGTATAGCGGTGCGGCTGGAATATAACGACGGTCCTTTTCCCCCATCCTTCTTTTGCCGCCGCTAATGTCGCCTTGATCTCCGTAGGGTGATGGCCATAATCATCGACTACCATAATGTCCCCGGAATCCCCCTTGCCGGCCTCACGGCGGCTGATGCGGCCCACGACCTGGAATCGCCGTTCCACGCCGCTGAAAGTCCCCAGGGCGCGCCGGACGTCATCTGTCTTTACGTCGAGCTCTATCGCCACACCGATGCTGGCCAGGGCATTGCTGATGTTGTGGATGCCCGGCAAGGGGAGATGAAATTCTCCCATATCGCTATCTTTGTACAGGACCCTGAACTTAGACTTTCCATGTGCCATCTCGATATTGACTGCCGTGATATCGGCCTTGTTCCGTATCCCATAGGTCATGGTCCTCTTTTCAACAGAGGGGAGGATGTCCCGGATAGGCTCGTTGTCCGCGCAGAGTATGGCAATGCCATAGAAGGGGACCTTGTTGATGAAGTGAATAAAGGTCTTCTTAATCTCTTCAAGGTCTGCATAGTAATCCAGGTGTTCGGCATCGATATTGGTCACAATGGCAATGGTAGGGGAGAGCTTCAGAAAAGAGCCATCACTCTCGTCGGCCTCTGCGACCAGAAATTCACTCTGCCCCAGCTTGGCGTTGCTCCCCAGACTGTTGAGTTTCCCTCCGATGACCACCGTCGGATCGAGTCCTGCAGATGCGATAATGCCGGCTACCATCGAGGTGGTGGTGGTCTTGCCGTGAGCGCCTGCAATGGCGATCCCATACTTGAGCCGCATCAACTCGGCTAACATCTCCGCCCTCTGGATGACAGGGATGGATGCCTCTCTGGCAGCGACGACCTCTGCATTCTGAGGAGAAACAGCGGATGAGATCACGACAACCTGGGCGCCTTTTATATTGGAAGGGCTGTGGCCGATCGTGATGCCTCCTCCAATCCTCCTGAGCCGCTGGACCACCTCTGATTCACTGATATCCGAGCCGCTGACCCGGTATCCTAAATTGATCAGGACCTCGGCAATCCCGCTCATCCCTGAACCGCCGATACCCACGAAATGGATATGCTGGATCTTTCTGAACCCCTTTGAGTTCAACAAGCCGTTAACCCCCTGCACAGTTTAACAATATCCTCTGCCGCTGTCTTTTGATACAACCCGGCACTCTTCTCAGACATCTCTTTCAGCTTCTCTATGTTATACAAAAAATATTTAATTTTTTCAGCTATTTTTTTCCCTGACAGATGCTGCTCTGAAATCACCTCTGCCGTCCCCATCGCTTCAAGGTATTCCGCATTGATCCTCTGGTGATCATGGGCCGCAGAGGGGTATGGGATCAGTAGGGCAGGCATTCCACAGGCCGTGATCTCTGCGATCGTTGTAGCGCCGGCCCTCGATATGACAAGGGCGGCCTTGTGATAGACCTCTTCTATCCTGTGTACATAAGGCATGACCTCTGCCGCTATGCCGGCCTTCTCGTAGGAACCTTTGACCCATGCGTAATCGCTCTCCCCTGTCTGGTGGATAAAGTGTATCCCTCCGGATTCCTCCCGCAGAAACTCGAGAGACTCAACCACGGCCTTATTGATCGTATGGGAACCCTGGCTCCCGCCGAAGACAAAGACCACCAGGATATCCTTCGGGAGATGTTCACACCCCGTGATCCCCCGTCTGACCGGGTTGCCTAACACCTCTACTTCCCGCTTGAAAAACTTCTTCGATCCTTCAAATGCAACCACCACCTTGTCTGCAATACGGGAGAGCAGCCTGTTTGCCGCACCAGGGAAAAGATTCTGTTCCAGGATGACCGTCGGGACTCTGAGTATCGCTGCAGCAGAGAGCATTGGGGCAGAGGCGTAACCCCCGACCCCGATAACCACATCAGGATTAAATCTTCTTAAGATGGAAAAAGATTTTATAAATCCGCCGATCATTTTTGTGGCAGAGACCATCTTTGAGAGAATATCTTTATTCACAATCCCGCCGGCAGGGATTGTCTCTAACCTGTATCCTTCCCCCGGCAGTATCCTGGCTTCTATCCCCTGTTTTGTACCCACAAAGAGTACTTCAGAATCAGGTCCCTGTCTACTAAATTCTTCTGCGACGGCGATACCCGGGTAGAGATGTCCTCCGGTGCCGCCGCCTGCAATCAATATACGCATATGAGGGATACCCAAAGGCATCAGACCCTAACTGTTAAGATGTCAATCTAAAGTCCGGTGCCTGCTGTATATCGTCTGAGTTGAATAAATATCTTCTGTTAACCTTTTTATTAGAGTGTGTATGCATCTCCATTTGAAGCGTTACCGGGGATCTTCCGGACAGGGCATAGAGGATCCCTACCATGGTCATATTGGTGAGCAGAGAGGTCCCTCCAAAGCTCAGGAATGGGAGGGCGATACCCTTTGTGGGGAACAGACCTGTCACGATGCAGAGGTTCATCAGGATTTGTATCCCGATAAACAGGGAGATCCCTGAAGAGAGGTATCCCTCAAATGAACCCCAGTGGTGTTTAACGATCCTGAAACACCTCCACAGGAACAATACAAAGACCAGGGTTACAGAGACAGTTCCTGCAAAACCCAGCTCCTCTCCCACCACCGCGAATATAAAGTCGGTGTGCGCCTCAGGGAGAAAGAAGAGCTTCTGCCGGCCTTCCCCGACCCCGGTCCCCAACAGGCCTCCATCCCCAAAGGAGAGGAAGGATTGCACGATCTGGTAGCCTACGGTTGATGCGTGTTCCCACGGATTCAGGAAAGCGGTGATCCTCTGTCTCCTGTAGCCGATGTTCAGGACGAGCATCAGGGCGACCGGGAGAAAGGATATAAAGAGTCCCAGGATATGCCGCCATCGCGCCCCTCCGATAAACAGCATTGCCGCTGAGCCGGCTCCGATCACCACCGCGGTACCGAGGTCCGGTTCGGCGACGATCAGAAGAAACAGGATCCCTGTCAGGATCAGCGGCGGGAGGAAGCCATCAAAGAAGTCCCGGACCTTCTCCTCTTTTTTCACCAGATAGGAAGAGAGATAGATAATGACCGACAACTTTGCCAGTTCAGAGGGTTGGAAGGAGACAGGGCCGAGCCTGAACCATCGCCGGGCGCTGTTGATCTCAGAACCGACGCCGGGGATTAATACAAAGATGAGAAACACGTAGGAGGCGATCATCAGGGGAAGGGGGAGTCTTTTCCAGATATCGGTATCCACTCTGGAGGCCGCCAGCATCGCGAGGGTTGCGAGCACCGTCCATAGGATTTGCTTCTTCAGGAAATAAAAGGAGTCTCCATAGTTCTTCAGGGCGATGATACCGCTGGCGCTGTATATCATGATCAGGCCGATCCCGATAAGACACATGACTAAAACGAGAAGCAGCCGGTCTTTCCGGACATAATTTACTGAACGGGAGGAAGTTTCCATACCCTCTCCTTAAAGACCCTTCCGCGGTCTTCAAAATTCTTAAACATATCAAAACTGGCACAGGCCGGGGAGAGGAGTACAACATCCCCTTTGACCGCCTCTTTGTGGGCAATATAGACGGCCTCTTCCATGGAACCTGCATGGATCGTCGTCGTCAGATCGCCTGCCGCGCGCCTCAGTTTCTCCCTGGCCTCCCCTATCAGGATCAGTCTCTTGACCTTCTCCTGGATCAGGGGTCTCAACAGGGAGAAATCGCTCCCCTTGTCCCGTCCGCCGGCGATCAGCAGGATGGGTTCATTGAAACCCTCTATCGATTTAATGACGGCCCCGACATTGGTCCCCTTGGAATCGTTGATGTATTTTACCCCGCCGATCTCCCGTACAAATTCCAGTCTGTGCTCAAGGCCGGGAAAAACTCTTAACGTCCCGGCGATGATTTCAGGAGTGCATCCCCGCAGGAGCGCCGCCGCCGCCGCCGCCATAGAGTTCTCAAGATTGTGCACCCCCTTTATCCCGATTTCCGATATCTCACAAAGCGTTTCCTGACGGCCGTTCATGTTTGAGACCAGCCGGCCCTCCTCAGCAAAGACCCCGTTTTTTACCTTCCTTTTCCTGCTGAAGACAATCATCTTTCCCCTGAACCTCTTCGACACCTCCGTACTCCATGGTTCATCTCCGTTGATGACGGCAAAGTCATCTGCAGTTTGATTCTCAAATATCCTGAACTTGGCCTCTGCATATTCCCGCATGTTGGGATATCTGTCTAAGTGGTCAGGGGAGATGTTCAGCAGGATAGATACGGACGGTCTGAAGTCCCCGATTGTTTCGAGCTGGAAACTGCTGAGCTCAGCCACCACGCAGTCCGCGCCGCCCCCTGACAGGAGATACTCCGTCAGCGGTGTGCCGAGATTTCCGCCCACAAATACCCTCTCCCCCTTTGCCTTTAATATCTCGCCGACCAGCGTTGTTGTCGTCGATTTCCCGTTCGAACCTGTCACCGCGATCAGGGGGGCATCCAGGAGCTGATAGGCAAGCTCAATCTCACTGATGATCTTAACGCCGTTTTCTTTTGCCCTGATCAGGGGGGCGATGTCCTTCGGGACACCCGGACTCAGTATGATCAGATCTGCTGAGAGGAATGTCCCGGTGCGATGGCCTCCTGCCTCAATCTTTATCCCCAGGGCAGCAAGTTCTCTTGCCTCTGCAGACAGGGCATCCCACGGGCTGCGGTCCGTGACCGTCACCCGGGCGTTGTTACGGACGAGGAGGCGTGAGGCGGCAACACCGCTCCTGCCCAGGCCGACGACCAGCACTCTGCGATCTTTCAGATGAATCAAACCGGTTCACCCCCGTTATCTCAACTTCAGGGTACTCAGGGCAAGAAGACCCAGCATAATCGATATAATCCAGAACCGCACGATGATCTTGGGTTCCTGCCACCCCTTGAGTTCATAATGATGGTGGAGGGGGGCCATTAAGAAGACCCTCTTCCCATGCAACTTAAAGGAGGCCACCTGGAATATAACCGAGACCGTCTCTAAGACGAAAATTCCTCCTACAATCACCAGCAGCAGCTCATGTTTGGATATGATGGCCACAGAGCCTAACAGCGCCCCTAACGGGAGCGATCCTACATCCCCCATGAACACGGAGGCAGGGTAGGTGTTAAACCAGAGGAAACCCAGGCTGGCGCCAAATACGGCCCCGCAGAGTATGGCTAACTCCCCAGATCCATTGACGAATGGAATGAGGAGATAATTCGCGATCTTCGCATGTCCGGCCGCATAGGTAATAATGGTGTATATCATCGTAGCCACAATGACCGGCCCTATGGCAAGGCCGTCCAGGCCGTCTGTCAGGTTTACGGCATTGGAGGCCCCGACGATGATAAAGATGACCAACGGGATATAGAACCATCCGAGATCCGGATTGACATTCTTTAAGAACGGTACCGTGAGCCTTGTCGAATAGGCAGGGAGGGAGTAGAGGACATAGGCCATCACAGAGGCGACGATAATCTGAAGAGTGAATTTATATCGGCCTGACAAGCCGGCCGACTTCCTTCGGACGACCTTCAGGTAATCGTCTGTGAAACCGATCAGACCGAAGCCGATGAGTGCGAACAGGACCAGCCAGATATAGAGGTTTGACAGGTCCATCCATGACAGGGTAGCGAATAATATCACCATGATGATGAGAAGTCCTCCCATCGTCGGCGTCCCTGATTTGGAGAGGTGGCTCCTGGGTCCATCATCCCGGACGACCTGGCCGATCTGATACCGCTTCAGAAACTCTATCATATAGGGCCCGATGACGAGGGATAATATGAGGGCGGTCAGGATGGCATAGATCGTCCGCAGAGTGATATATCTGAAGACATTAAAGAAGGAA
>JACRHF010000101.1 GCA_016217665.1 Nitrospirota bacterium
CTTGGACAATAGTTTGCGTACACGCTCGATTGCTTCTTCTATTTTAATGTCCTCAATTGTCATCGAGAACATTGTGGCATGGTTTTAATAAAAAATCTAGTTTTTTCTAAAAAATATCTGCGTTACGCTGAATAGTTACGACTACTTTTGGAAACGAGGAACCCACATGGGTTGAATGTATTACAATCTGGGTGATTTGGTCATGACTCCTGTCTTCACAATCACAAACTACGGGTTTGTTTGTAAGATCACCGTAGCGTCCGGTTAATCTGGCCCTTTTTATTTCGTTGAGCACCTCCTTATTCATCTTATGATTATCATGAGGGGGGCGGTCTGCGAGGGCAGAGGTCGTTCTACCAACTCCACTGCCACATACGTCAGCCAACATAAAAATGAGTATGATTAGACTCCTGAATTTTGGCAATCCAGACATATCAGTTATCTTTCGGCATGTTGTACCAAATTCAGGATGAGGGACATCCATGATAAGTAATGTCAAGAGTAAAGACCTGACCCCAACCCCCGAAACCTATCCCCGGTCTTTCTGACATCTCAATCCAGCCCTAACGTTACCATTAATCGCTCAAGTCTTTTATCAACCCTTGCCCTCTTTGCCAGTTTACGCAATCTTTGCAAATCATACTCAGCCTCAACTAAAAGCTTCGATACATCTGCGACATCCTGAAAGCTGCCTGCTTTCAGCTTAAGTACTACTAAGCCTTCCGGCCTAACCAGAGGAATAGACAGACCCTTCAAAACCTCAACCACCATGCCTTCCTCAACTATCTCCGCTTCCCATTTCCGGCTGGTAAATATTATGTCAACAGGAACCTTCTCCCCCGACACTACTTTTATACAGAATTTTATATCATCTTCCGGGCCGCCTGTTTCGAGGCTCCCCTTGAAACCCGCAGTTAAAAGCTTCTTCAGGACTTCTTCGATTGCGGAACGGGTCGTCACAGATAAATCAGCCAGTATATCTATATCTCTGGTTGCCCTCGGCGCAACCCATCCGCCGACAGCCAACCCACCTATAAGGGCATATGCCTTAACGCCTCCGGCATGTTCAAGAATCCTGATTATCTCTTTGAGGGTCTTTTCCATCTTAGTTCTTCCGACAGCCGGATGGCTTCTTTTAACCTTTCGGCTACTGTTTTCGGGGTAACAGATTTCAACAGTGGATCAATCCTTACTACTTTTTTGTCAGGAAACAACTCATCATAGAGGCTCATAATCTCATCAAAACCTAAGGCCTTACTTTTTTTCATATCTATACCTTGTCTTAATCACAAGCGATTGCGAGTATATTATTTTAAAAAATTAATGTAAAGGTTTATGTGAACCCTTTATATCACTCATACCTCAGCGCCTCGATAGGATTGAGGAGGGAGGCCTTGTAGGCCGGATAGAAGCCGAAAAAGATCCCGACGAGCCCTGAAAAACCAAAGGCAAGAAGGATCGAGAGGGGCGAAACAATCGTTGACCAGCCTGCCAGCACGGACAATATCTTTGAACCGCCTAAACCAAGAATGATGCCGGCAACTCCCCCTGTCAACGATAAGGTGAGCGCCTCAATCATGAATTGGAGCCTGATATCCCATGTCTTTGCGCCAATGGCCATCCTGATCCCGATCTCCCTCGTCCTCTCTGTCACAGAGACGAGCATGATATTCATAATCCCGATCCCCCCCACCAGAAGCGAGACCGAGGCAATGGCCCCCAGAAGCAGGGACATCACCTTTGCGGCCTGCTCCTGAGTCTGCATCATCTGCGTGAGATTCCTGACCGTGAAATCATCTTCTTGTTTCGGCCCGATCCGGTGCCTCTGCCGGAGCAGTGCTGTGATCTGCTTCTCCGCAGGGTCTAATGCCTCCGGACTCATGGCCTTGACCATAATGATCCTGACCATCCCGGGGAATGCCGTTCCAAAGAGCTTTTTCTGTGCCGTTGTCACCGGGACATAGATGATATCATCCTGATCCTGCCCCTGAGGGGACTGCCCCTTTTTTGTAAGTACTCCAATCACGGTAAAGGGGAGCTTTTTGATCCGGAGGATCCTGCCAACGGGGTCCATATCCCTAAAGAGATTCTCTACGACGGTCTGCCCCAGGAGGCAGACCTTTGACGCACCTTTGACATCCTGTTCTGTGAATGACCTGCCCAAGGCTAAGGGCCAGTCCCTCACGGTCAATATGCCCGGTGTCGTCCCCCTGACCACTGTGGACCAGTTCTGGTTCCCGTAGACAATCTGTGCCCCCCCGCTCAGGTCAGGGGCGACATCCGATACCGCAGGACATTCCTTCTTAATGGCCTCGGCATCGGCCACGCTGAGTGTGGGCTGTGTGCCGGCCCCCATCCTGAGCCCTCCTGCTGTGGTTGCCCCTGGGAGGATCATAATGAGATTGCTTCCGATGCTTGCGATCTGTTCCGAGATCTTCTGACTCGCACCACGGCCGACGGCTAACATGGTAATCACAGCGCCTACCCCGATGATGATGCCGAGCATGGTGAGGGCCGAGCGCATCTTGTTGACCTTCAACGCCCTCAACGCGATCTTTAGGGTAGATGGGATGTTGATCATCGGTCAGCGCCTTACGGGTTCTTCATCACGGATCACCCTTCCATCCAGGAACCGGATCACCCGCCGGCTGTAGGCGGCGATATCCGATTCGTGGGTGACCAGGATGACGGTGATCGCAGACCCCTTATTTAATCTGACGAAAAGCTCCATGATCTCTGCAGAGGTCTTTGTGTCCAGGTTACCGGTCGGTTCGTCGGCAAGGATGATCGCGGCATCATTGACAAGGGCCCTGGCAATGGCGACCCTCTGCTGCTGGCCGCCGGAAAGCTGGCTGGGATGGTGAGGGGCCCTCTCTTCAAGCCCCACTGTCTTTAATGCCTCCATGGCCTTCTGCCTCCTCTCCTTTGCCGGAAGTCCGTTGTAGAGCATGGGCAGTTCCACATTCTCAAGGGCCGATGTCCTGGGAAGGAGGTTAAATCCCTGAAACACAAAGCCGATCTTTTTGTTCCGTATGGCGGCAAGTTCATCCCGGCTGAGTCTGCCCACATCAATCCCCTCTAGGAGATAGTGCCCTGTTGTCGGTTTATCAAGGCAGCCCAGGATATTCATGAATGTAGATTTGCCAGAGCCTGACGGCCCCATGACCGCAATGAACTCCCCTCGCTCAATCCCCAGGGAGACATCGCAGAGCGCATTGACATCAATATCCCCCAGCTTGTAGACCTTGCTGATATCCTGTGCTGTAATAAGCTTCATAACATATAAGGGATTAAAAGAAGAATCTCGGCGGCGACGAGGCCTTCTCCTGCTTGGACTTGGCAGCCCCTATGGCCTCCACGATGACCTCCTGTCCTTCTCTGATCTCCCCTGAGAGGATCTCTGTATATTTATCGTCGCCGATGCCTGTGGTGACAGTGATGCGTTTGGGGCTCTGATTTGCCAGTATCCAGACACCGGCATTTTTATAGACAGCGGGTTTGCCGGTCTCCGGAGGCCGGAATCTCAGGGCCATATTGGGGACTTTTAAGATATCCCTCTTCCCGGCCACAAGGATGGAGACATTGGCTGTCATGCCTGGCTTTAATTTCTGTTCAGGATTATCCACACGGATCACGACATCATAGGTGACCACATTCTGGACGATGATCGGGGCAATCCTGATCTGGGAGACGCCCCCTTTGAACAGGGTGTCCGGATAGGCATCTACCGTAAACTCCACATCCTGGGAGATTTGTATCCTTCCGATATCTGCCTCGTCCACATTGGTATTAATCTGCATCTTGGTGAGGTCCTGTGCAATGGTGAAGAGTGTCGGGGTTTGAAAACTCGCGGCCACGGTCTGCCCCACATCCACATTTCGTGAGACCACCACGCCATCCACCGGAGAGAGGATTTTCGTATATCTAAGATTGGTCTCTGCTGCCTTGAGTGCGGCCTCTGCCTGGGCAACCTGTGCCTTCGCGGCGCTAACCTGTGCCTTTGCCGTTGAATAATTTGTCTCTGCGGTATCGAGTTCACTCCGGGCAACGAAGTCCTTCGAAAAGAGTTCCTTGCTCCGATTCATGGTTCGCTCTGTATCTATCAGGGCCACCACCGACTTTTCCAGATTGGCCCTTGCTGTCAGCAGATTGGCCCTCGCCTGTTCTGCCTGCGCCTCAAAGGTGGCCGGGTCTATCTCTGCGATCAATTCTCCTTTCTTCACAGGTGAATTAAAGTCCGCATGGATATTTTTAATAGTCCCCGAGACCTGGGTCCCCACAAGGACGGTCGTCACCGCATTCAGGGTACCCGTCGCTGTAACTGCGGCCTGTATATCCCCCCGAATGACCTTTTCTGTCCTGAATTTCAGCGCATTCTCTTCATTCCTCAATGCAAAGAATGCAACGATGCCCAGGGCAGTGATCATTAAAATAGCGATCCCCATCTTTTTCATAGGCGCTTTGATTCCTCCTTCTATAGTCTACAACAATTCCTGTGCTAAAATACAGCCCCAAAGTCATTAAAACCCTTTATCTGTAATGCCTCGGTGAAGGGGGGCCGTTTTCCCTGAGCGACTTGCCGAAAGCAGTTGGGCACCTATCAAGGCAAGCAGGCGGAGGAAAGCCAGCCCGTTAGAGGCTGGAAGGCTTCCCCGCCTGCGAGTCCTTAGATAGGTCAACTGCGAAGGCCAGGAGCGAAGGGAAAACGGCCCCCCTTCACCGAGGCATTACCCTTATTTTATCTTTTTCATTGATTTTATAAGCCATTCATGTTATGAATGAGTCTTTAATCTGGGGAATTTTCGGATGACGGTGAACGATATCCTTGAAGAATCCAAAAAATATATCATGAATACCTATAAAAGGCTTCCCCTCCTGATTGTTAAGGGGAGGGGGAATCGTATTTATGACAGGGATGGCCGGGAGTACATGGACTTTGTGAGCGGCCTTGCAGTGAATAACCTGGGGCACTGTAATCCGAGGGTGACCGTGGCCTTTCAGAAGCAGGTCCAGAGGCTCGTCCACACCTCTAACCTGTTCTATACCGAACCGCAGATTCATTTAGCCAGGCTTCTGGTGGAGAATTCCTTTGCAGACAAGGTGTTCTTCTGCAACAGCGGGGCCGAGGCAAACGAGGCCGCCATCAAGCTGGTCAGGAAATATTCAAAGGATAATGGGAATGGACGCTACGAGATCATCACCACCTATAATTCGTTTCACGGGCGGACGCTGGCCACCATCACAGCCACCGGCCAGGAGAGGTTTCACAAGGGATTCGAGCCGCTCGTTCCGGGGTTCTCCTATGTCCCTTATAACGATGCTGACGCTGTAGAAAAGGCGATCACGGATAAGACCGCAGCGGTCCTGGTGGAACCCTTACAGGGTGAAGGGGGGGTCAATGTCCCGGATGAGGACTACCTGAAACGCCTGCGGAAGATATGCCATACCAACGGAATACTCCTGGTCCTGGATGAGGTCCAGACAGGGATCGGAAGAACAGGGAGACTCTTTGCCTATCAGCATGCAGGGATTGAGCCGGATATCATGACCCTTGCCAAGGCGTTGGGGAACGGACTCCCCATTGGGACGATGCTGGCCAGGGACCATGTTGCCCAGGCCTTCACCCCGGGGACGCATGCCTCTACATTCGGCGGCACCCCGGCGGTATGCTCTGCCGCAATAGAGGTCATCAAGACCCTGACAGAAGATGATATGCTCTTAGACAACTGCAGGAGGATGGGAAAATATTTTACAGAGGAGCTGAACAGCCTTAAGGAGAAGCATCCTCAGATCATCAGGAATGTTCGGGGAAAAGGACTCCTGATCGGGATGGAGTTAAACATAAAAGGGGATGACATTGTTCAAGAGTGCATCAAAAAAGGGGTGGTGATAAACTGCACCATGGAAAGGGTATTGAGGTTTCTCCCGCCATTGGATATAAATCCGGTAGACATTGACGCCTTGATAGACATCCTGTCTGAAGTCTTCTCGAGTATTGCGGACCAATAGATGAAAAGAGATTTCCTGTCCATAGGTGACCTCACCACAAAGGAGATTGAGTCCCTGCTCATCAGGGCTAAGGAACTGAAGTCTATGCAGAAGAGCGGGATTGAGTTCCACCCCCTCAAAGGGAAGAACCTCGGTCTCTTGTTCGAAAAGCAGTCCACGCGGACGCGCTTAGCCTTTGAGGTGGCGATTGCCCAATTGGGCGGACATTCCATATACCTCTCCCCCAACCAGATCCAGATGGGGCGTGGAGAGGAGGTCCGGGATACGGCACAGGTCTTTGCAAGGTATCTGGATGCCATCGTAATCCGCACCTACGATCATCCGATGATCGAGGAGTGGGCAAGGTATTCAACGATCCCTGTGATCAACGGCCTTACAGATCTACACCACCCTTGTCAGATCGTCTCAGACCTGCTGACCATCGTGGAGAAGAAGGGGAAGGTCCGCGGCATCCGGATGGCCTATATCGGGGATGGGAACAACGTGGCCCATTCCCTGATCGAGGGGGCCGCCTTGATGGGAATGAAGATCAGGACTGCAACCCCGGGGGGATATGAGCCGGATAAGACCATCGTGGAGAGGGCAGGGATATGGGCAAAGGAGACGGGGGCCAGTATCGAGATATTGCAGGAACCTGTGGCGGCTGTGAAGGATGCAGATGTCGTCTACACCGATGTCTGGACCAGTATGGGGCAGGAGAAGGAAGAGGAGGATCGGAGGGGCATCTTCCGGAGGTATCAGATAAACCGGGAGTTGATGAACAGGGCAAAGGAAGACGCGATTATCATGCACTGCCTCCCGGCACACCGGGGGGAAGAGATCACAGAAGAGATGATGGAATCGCCCAGGTCAGTCATCTTTGATCAGGCAGAGAACAGGCTCCACATGCAGAAGGCCCTGCTGGAGATGCTGATGGGATGATGAAGGGGCGTAACGGGACATAACAATAATCCCCCTTATTCCCCCTTTAGAAAAGGGGGGATGGGGGGATTTGATCGGGGACTCTAAGATGAAAGACATAAAAAAGGTAGTACTCGCCTATTCCGGCGGGCTGGATACATCGGTCATTATCCAATGGCTCATTGAAAAATACGGGTGTGAGGTCATCGCCTTTGTGGCGGATCTGGGCCAGAGTGAAGACCTGAAGGCCGTCAAAGAAAAGGCGTTAAAGACTGGCGCGAGCAAGGCCATCGTAGAAGATGTGCGGGAGGAGTTTGTCCGTGACTATATCTTTTCTGCGCTAAAGGCCAATGCAGTCTACGAAGGGGTGTACCTGATGGGAACGGCCCTGGCCCGGCCCCTGATCGCTAAAAAGCAGGTCGAGGCAGCAAAGAGCGAAGGGGCCGATGCCGTCTCCCACGGGGCTACCGGGAAGGGGAACGATCAGGTCAGATTTGAGTTTACCTATATGGCGCTTGAACCCGGACTGACGATCGTCGCCCCCTGGAGGGAATGGGAGTTTGGCTCCAGGACTGAGCTCATTGAGTACGCAAAGAAGCATGGCATTGACGTTCCTGTGACCAAGGAGAAGCCCTATAGCTGTGATGCCAATCTGTTCCATATCAGCTATGAGGGAGGGGTGCTTGAAGACCCATGGACCGCCTATCCGGAGGATATGTTTGTACTTACGATCTCGCCTGAGGCCGCCCCGGATGAACCGCTTCATCTGGAGATTGATTTTGAAAAAGGGGTCCCTGTGGGGATCAACGGACGCAGGCTGTCCCCTGCGTCACTCCTGTCAGAGTTGAACAAGATTGGCGGGTCCCATGGGATCGGCAGGGTGGATGTTGTGGAGAACAGATACATCGGCATCAAGTCAAGGGGGGTCTATGAAACCCCCGGCGGGACGATCCTCCACGTTGCACACCGGGCTGTAGAGTCCATTACGATGGACCGTGAGGTCATGCACTTAAGGGATTCCCTGATCCCAAGGTATGCAGAACTCGTCTACTACGGCTACTGGTTCTCCCCTGAGATGAGGATGCTGCAGTCTGCCATAGACACCTCCCAGGAGAATGTGACCGGTACGGCACGGCTGAAACTCTATAAAGGAACCTGTACGATTGCCGGCAGGAGGTCGTCTGTTTCTCTGTACAGACCTGAGATAGTGACATTCGAGAAAGGGGCGGCCTTTAATCCAAAGGATGCCGAGGGTTTTATAAAGATCAATGCACTCCGGCTGAAAATGCAGGCGGGGAAAAGTAAGAAGTAAGAAGTAAGAAGTAAGAAGTAAGAAACAAGAAGCAAGATGTAAGAAACGGCAAGAAAAAAAGACAGGAATTATCCATGGAAAAGAAAAAGCTCTGGGGCGGCAGATTTTCAAGGCCTACGGAAAAGGGGATCGAGGAGTTCACCGAATCAATATCCTTTGATAAGCGCCTCTACAAATATGACATCGAGGGGAGCATCGCCCATGCGAAGATGCTCAGCAAGATAGGCGTCCTCAAAAAGGGGGAGCTTGCGACCATTCTACGGGGGCTGGAGGAGATCGGGAGAACAATAGAACATGAGGCGTTCCTCTTCTCCATAGAATTGGAAGATATCCATATGAACATCGAAAAGAGGCTGATTGAGAAGATCGGACCTGTAGGCGAGAAGCTCCATACGGCAAGGAGCCGGAATGATCAGATCGCCCTGGACCTCAGACTCTATCTCCGTGACATCATCCGGGAGATGACTGGCAGTATCTTCAAGTTTCAGAAGGCGATCGTGGACAAGGCCCGCACCCATATTGATATCATCATACCGGGCTATACCCATTTACAGCCGGCACAGCCTGTGCTCTTCTCCCACTATCTCCTGGCATACCGGGAGATGCTCGAACGGGACAGGGAGAGGTTCCTCGATTCACTCAAGAGGGTCAATACCATGCCCCTGGGATCCGGGGCCATTGCCGGGACATCTTTCCAGGTGGACAGGGAGTATGTTGCAGAACTGTTAGGCTTCAGCCGGGTGACCCAGAACAGTATGGATGCTGTCAGTGACCGGGATTTTGTGATAGAATTCCTTGCAGATTGCGCAATACTCGGGATGCACCTCTCCAGGCTCAGCGAAGACCTGATCCTCTGGTCAAGCCGGGAATTTGGTTTTATAGAGCTCCCGGATGAGTTCTGCACCGGCTCCAGCATGATGCCGCAGAAGAAGAATCCTGATGTGCCGGAGCTGATCCGGGGCAAGAGCGGCAGGCTCTACGGGAACCTCTTCTCGCTTCTGACCACCATGAAGGGGTTGCCCCTGACCTACAACAGGGATATGCAGGAGGATAAAGAGGCCCTCTTCGACAGCATTGATACGTTGACCTCCATCCTGGCGATCTATCCCGCGGTCATATCCGGCATGGTTGTCAGGAAGGATGTGACCGCAGAGGCGGCGGCAAGGGGCTATATGTGGGCGACAGATGTGGCAGATTATCTCGTCAAAAGGGGGATCCCCTTCAGGACGGCCCATGAGATCACAGGAAAGATGGTAGCCTACTGCATTGAGAATAACAAAAAGATAGAGACGCTCAGGATTTCCGAGCTGAAGGCCTTTTCCAACAAGTTTGAGAAGGACCTGTACCGGATTTTAACCCCCCAACGGGGGGTGAATCTGCGAAATATAGTTGGCGGCACGGCCAGAGAGGCGGTCTTAAAGAGGATTAAGGAGATCGAAGAGAACCGGCCATGAGGGGTCTGTATCTTTTGGCCCTAACGGTCCTTTTACTCCTTTTGATGATCTCTTCCTGCGGCAGGAAGGGAGACCCGATACCGCCAAAACAATTTAACATAGCAACTAACGACAAGGGGGGAGAATGAAAATTCTTTTAATTTCACCTGAAAACAAGAAATCTATCTATGCCTACTCTAAGGAAGATGTCCGGGCCTTCTGGTTCCCAAAGCTCAGTCTTCCAACGATTGCGGCCCATACACCACCTGACATCGAGGTGAAGATCCTGGATGAGGTCGTAGAGGATGTCAATTTTAACGCAGACGTAGACCTTGTCGGCATCTCTACCATGACCTACCTTGCGCCGAGGGCCTATGAGATCGCGGCCAGATTCAGGGCCAGGGGTGTCAAGGTCGTGATTGGCGGGATCCATGCGAGCATGTGTCCCGAGGAGGCCAAAGAACATGCAGACAGCGTCGTGGTGGGAGAGGCGGAGCGGACATGGCACCTTCTCATAGAGGACTTGAGACGCGGAGAACTAAAACCATTCTACCGGGAGACAGACCTCCCGGAACTTGTGGGCCTTCCCACACCAAGAAGGGAATTGTTAAACCGCAAATCCTACTGGACGACAAATTGTGTGCAGACCAGCCGTGGATGCCCCTTTGACTGCGATTTCTGCACAGTGACCATCTTCGGCGGCAACCAGTACCGTCTGAGGCCGGTGGAAGAGGTAGTCGAAGAGGTGAGGAGATTAAATAAAGGATTTGTCGTGTTTGTGGATGATAATATTGCAGGCAACAAGGCCTATGCAAAACAGCTCTTTAAGGCCCTGATCCCGCTGAAGATACATTGGGGAAGCCAGGCGAGCCTGACTATGACCAGGGACCCTGAGCTGCTGGAGCTTGCGGCAAAGAGCGGCTGCACAGCCCTGTTCATCGGGGTCGAAAGCATCTCCGAGGAGAATCTGATCTCGGCCAATAAGCGATTCAACAAGGTGGCCAAGTTCAGAGAGGAGTTCAAGAGATTCCATGACTACGGGATCATGATCCAGACCGGCATGATATTCGGATTTGATTATGATGATGAGTCCTCCTTTGAACGGACCACAGAGTTTTTAGAGGAAAACAGGATAGAGCTGGCCATGTTTAACATCCTGACGCCCCTCCCGGGTACAGGGTTGTATAAGAAGATGGATGCAGAGGGGAGGATCATTGACAGGGACTGGTCCCACTATGATGGAAGGCATGTCGTATTCAAGCCCAGGCTGATGAGTCCTGAGACCTTGCAGGAAGGGTTCTTCTGGGCCTATCACAGATTCTATTCTGTGCCGTCTATCTTAAAGAGGGTCCTGCCGAGCTTCCGGTATCTCCCTGCCAAATATCTCCTGATCGAACGTCTCTTTGTCAATCGGGCCTACAGGCGGATCGTGCACCGGGTGCCTGAGGGAAGCATCTCCCCGCTCGCCAGGACGTTAAGGACACTTCAGGGAAGTCTCCCGGCCATAGAGACAGAAGGGCTGATCCCCAACGCCGTCAACACGATACGGGAAAAGATCGGGACCGTCTCCGAGCAGGTGAGCACGGTCGGGAGCAGTCTGTTAATCCGGGTGAAGAAGAGCCCCAAGTTGCAGGCCCTCCTGGTCGAACTCGACGGGACTATGGATAAGATCAACGCCCTCGAGTTAAAAAACAGGATCATTACGGCCGCAGAAAAGGCAAAGATGGACATTGTCATCAATTTTGAAAATCTCCGGGAGACAACGCCTGCGGCGCTCAGCGCCCTCTTTGATCTTGGGATCAGGGACAGTCTTCACCCCTTTAAGATAAAGTGTATTCATCTGAGCGCCTCCTTCAGCAATCTCCTGGAGCAGTTGAATCCGAACAATCTTATGTTCGTTGAGATCACTCCGGAGGAGGCGTATTAGAAGTAAGAAACAAGAAGCAAGAAAAAAGAAGTAAGAAGCAAGAAAAAGAAGAGGGGGGAGAATAAAAAGATATGCATCAGTTTAACTATGTAGGCAATGAGCTCTACTGTGAAAAGGTCCCTGTGAAGAAGATTGTCGAAGAGGTGGGGACCCCGGCCTACATCTACAGTTCCAGCACCCTGAGGTCTCATTACACTGCATTCGACTCGGCCTTTGCTGAGGTTCCGCACATCATCTGTTTTGCAGTGAAGGCCAACTCCAATCTCTCCATATTGGGTCTCTTTGGAAAAGAAGGGGGCGGGGCGGATATCGTCTCCGGCGGCGAGCTCTTCAGGGCCTTAAAGGCAGGCATAGACCCTCAAAAGATCGTCTTTGCAGGGATCGGCAAGACCGGCGAGGAGATTGCCTATGCCCTGCGATCGAATATCCTGATGTTCAATGTCGAATCCCCCCTGGAGCTTAAAAAGATCAATGAGGTGGCAGGGGGACTCGGCCTGAAGGCCAGGGTCGCCCTGCGCGTCAATCCGGATATAGATCCAAAGACGCACCCCTATATCTCGACCGGGCTTAAGAAGAGCAAGTTCGGGATAGACATAAAACAGGCGCTCCAGGAATACCAGTTGGCCTCTACCCTCCCCCATATCGAGGTGGTGGGCATTCATAAGCATATAGGGTCTCAGATCACAGAGATAAAGCCCTTTGTCGCGGCGATGGAAAAAATCTTAGATCTCGTCGCACGATTGAAGGATGAGGGGATCAGGATAAGATATATCGATGCGGGCGGCGGGCTCGGGATCCGATATGGCGAAGAAGAGCCTCCCCACCCGAGGGACCTCGGCATAGCCCTCCTCCCCATGATAAAAGGGCTTGACTGTACCTTGATATTCGAGCCCGGGAGGGTCATCGTGGGAAATGCCGGAATCCTTGTCACTCAGGTGTTGTATCTCAAGTCGAGCGAGGTCAAGAATTTTGTGATCGTTGATGCGGGGATGAATGACCTCATCAGACCGAGCCTCTATGATGCCCATCATGAGATACTCCCGGTGAAAAAGACCCAGGCTGTTTATATAACAACCGACGTCGTAGGGCCTATCTGCGAGTCCGGGGACTTCCTGGCCAAGGACAGGAAGATGTTCAGACCTGAGCCGGGAGAATTCTTAGCCGTGATGAGCGCAGGGGCCTATGGATTTACCATGTCCTCCAATTACAACTCCAGGCCGAGGAGCGCTGAAGTGCTGGTGGAAGGAGATCAGTACCGGGTTATCCGAAGACGGGAGAGTTACGAAGACCTGATCCGGGGCGAGTAGGCGATGAAACTTCAATTTACCAAGATGCATGGATCGGGCAATGATTTTATCCTGATCAATGCCATTCATCAGGAGGCACTGCCTCCACTGGCCCCCTTCTGCAAGACCTACTCTGACCGCAAATTCGGGATAGGGTTTGATCAGGCGTTGATCCTCCGTCCGTCAAAGGCGGCGGATTTTAAGATGGAGATATTCAATGCCGACGGCTCCCAGGTCGAGATGTGCGGCAACGGGATCCGATGCCTTGCAAAATATATCTGGGACAGGGGGCTCTCAGACAAGAGAGAACTGATGATCGAGACCCTTGCCGGGGTCATCAGGCCGGTAAAAGAGGGAGACTTGATCCGCGTGGATATGGGCGAACCGATATTCGATGCCCCTTCGATCCCGGTAAATTTAGAGGGGGAGGTCAGGGGATACGCACTGAAGGCGCTTGACAGGGAGTTTCTTATCACCTGTGTCTCGATGGGAAATCCTCATGCCGTGATCTTCGTAGAGGATCTCCAGTCATTTCCTCTGGAAAAATATGGCCCTGTCATCGAGAATCATCCCCTCTTCCCCAAGCGCACCAACGTGGAGTTTGTCAGGATAATACAAAATCCCTCCTTCCCCCCTTTATTAAAGGGGGGTGAGGGGGGATTGAACGAAGCTGTAAGTGAAATCCAGGTCCGCGTCTGGGAGAGGGGTGCAGGAGAGACGCTCGCCTGCGGCACCGGGGCCTGTGCCTCTGCTGTCGCCGCACACGTGAACGGACTTACAGACAGAAAGGTCACCGTCCATTTAGCCGGCGGAGACCTCCTGATCCACTGGTCAGACAAAGACAATCATGTGTATATGACGGGACCGGCGGTGGAAGTTTATAGTGGGGAGATGGATATAGTGAGTAGTGATACTAAGAAGGTCAGAAGTATAATGACATTCCGTCATTCCCGCGGAAGCGGGAATCCAGAATAAAAAAGACTGGATTCCGGGTCAAGCCCGGAATGACAACTACGTGCTATGTAATCATACAAATGTACTTCTTAGTAAGTCAGAGGAGACAACGATGTTTCAAGGTTCTATAGTTGCCATCATAACGCCATTCAAGGACGGCAAGATTGATGAGAAGGCCTTTGGGGATCTGATCGAGTTTCATATCTCTAATGGGACGGACGGCATTGTCCCGTGCGGCACCACCGGAGAGTCGGCCACCCTGTCGCACGATGAGCATAACCGGCTGGTGAGACTCAGTGTGGATGCCGCAGGAGGGAGGGTCCCTGTGATCGCCGGCACAGGTTCCAACAGCACTGAAGAGGCGATATACCTTACGAGATATGCCAGGGAGTGCGGCGCAGACGCAGCGCTCCTGATTACTCCGTATTACAACAAGCCGACCCAGGAGGGCCTGTACAGACACTTCAAGGAGATCGCAAGGGAGGTGGACATCCCCCTGATCCCCTATAATGTACCGGGGAGGACAGGGATCAATATGCTTCCGTCAACCATTGCACGGCTTGCAGAGATAGAGAATATCGTCGCTGTGAAAGAGGCCAGCGGCTCCATGACACAGATCTGTGAGATATACCGGCTCTGCGGCGAGAGGATGGCGATACTCTCCGGAGAAGATGCCATCAATTTCCCGATCCTTGCAGCAGGGGGAAAAGGGATGATCTCTGTGACCGCCAATATCGTCCCCAAAAAGATGGCGGATATGTGGGATGCCTTTCATCGAGGGGAGATCACCCGCGCAAGGGATATCCATTACGAGATATTTGATCTCCACCAAATCCTTTTTATAGAGACAAACCCCATCCCTGTTAAAACGGCCCTTACGATGATGGGCAGGTGTACTGAGGAAATGAGACTCCCGTTGTGCCCGATGTCAGAGGGGAACAGGGAAAAATTGAGACAGGTGTTGAAAGGTTATGGATTGATACACTGAAGAGGAGACATCGTGATCAAGGCAATCGTTACTGGCGCCGCCGGCCGCATGGGAACCAGCATTATACGGACCATTCATCAGACTGACGGCATCGAGGTCGTTGGCGCCATCGAGCGCGAAGGACATCCCCTCTTCGGACGGGATGCAGGAGAGGCCGCAGGGTGTGGTCCCATAAAGGTACGGATCGTCTATGGTCTTGAGAACATCTTAGACAGGGGTGATGTCGTGATAGACTTCACATCCCCTCAGGCCGCCCTTTCCAACATGGAGAAGGTTGCTGAGATGGGCAAGGCCCTGGTGATCGGATCCACCGGACTTACCAAAGATGAAGAGGATAAACTCAGGAGACTCGCAGAGAAAATCCCCTGTGTCTTCTCGCCCAATATGAGTGTCGGCGTCAATCTCATATTCAGGGTACTGCAGGATGTCGCCAAGGTCCTGGGGGATGATTATGATGTCGAGATTGTCGAGGCGCACCACAGACTTAAGAAAGACGCCCCCAGCGGGACAGCCATGAAGATGGCCCAGATCCTTGCAAAGACCCTGGGACGGGACCTCGATGCCGTCGGGAGATTCAGCCGGCACGGGATCATTGGAGAACGGGATAAGAAGGAGATCGGCATCCAGTCTGTAAGGGCCGGGGATATTGTGGGGGATCATACCGTCCTGTTTTGCGGTACGGGAGAGCGGATAGAGATCACCCACAGGGCACACAGCCGCGACAACTTTGCCAGGGGGGCAGTAAGGGCGGCTCAGTGGGTGGTCCACCAGAAGCCGGGTTTGTATGACATGATGGATGTGCTGGGCCTGAAAATTTAAACCTGGGGCACAAAGGGGCATGAAAATGTCATTCCCGCGCAAGCGGGAATCCAGAACGCAGGCAGAGGTCTGGATTCCCACTTTCGTGGGAATGACGGGTACTTAGAGGCATTTTCGAGTGAAACAAGAGGAGGAGATACCGTAATGTCAGAAGATTTCCTGCAATCTATATTTGCAGAACGCATCGGGGGGAAGAGATTCGGGATCGGGGATAAGATATACAAGTTTGAAAAGATCAAACGCGCCAAGGCGGCCGCACTCAAGGCCAACCCAGGGGGAGAACTGATTGACCTCGGTGTTGGAGAGCCGGATGATATGGCCTTCCCCGGTGTGGTAGAGACGATGCAGAGGGAGTGCTCGCGCTGGGAGAACCGCGGCTATGCAGACAATGGCATCACCGAATTCAAAGAGGCCGCGGCAAAATATCTCGAACAGGTGTACGGGGTAAAAGGGATCCACCCGGAGAAGGAGGTCATCCACGCGATCGGGTCCAAACCCGCGCTCGCCATGATGCCGGCCGCATTTATCAATCCAGGAGATATCACCCTGATAACGGTGCCCGGTTATCCGGTGATGGGGACCCATACAAAGTGGTATGGAGGGGAAGTGGTCAATCTCCCGCTGAGAGAGGAAAACGCCTTCCTGCCGGATCTGGATGCCATTGACAGGGCCATACTCCGGCATGCAAAACTCCTCTATCTCAATTATCCAAACAACCCTACTGGCGGCGCGGCGACAGAGGAATTCTTTGAGAAGGTCGTCAGGTTTGCGAGGGAGCACCACATCATTGTCGTCCATGACGCCGCCTATGCGGCCCTTAACTTTGAGGGGAAGCCGCTCAGTTTCCTCTCCATCCCTGGGGCCAAAGAGGTCGGGATAGAGATCCATTCGCTGTCTAAGGCCTTCAACATGACCGGATGGCGCATGGCCTTTGTCGCCGGCAATGAGAAGATCACAACCTCCTACGGATTCGTAAAAGACAACTATGATTCAGGCCAGTTTAAGGCGATACAAAAGGCCGGGATCTATGCCATGGAACACCCTGAGATCACGGCAGAGATCAGCAAAAAATATGAACGGAGATTGAGGGCCCTTGTGGATACACTCAATGCCATAGGATTTTCCGCAAGGATGCCTAAGGGTTCCTTCTATCTCTATGTCAAGGTTCCAAAGAGGACAAAATCAGGGGTGGTCTTTGACTCTGCAGAGTCTTTCTCTGAATTCCTGATCAGGGAAAAGCTGATCTCCTCTGTGCCGTGGGATGATGTGGGCGGCTATGTCCGGTTCTCGGCCACCTTTGTGGCAAAGGATGCCTCGGACGAGAGGCGGATCCTAAGTGAAGTCAGGAGAAGACTGTCGGATATCGGATTTGAGTTTTAATCTCTTTTACTTTTAGGGGATACCTTGGGAGACGTCTTTATCAGCCTCGGCTCCAATATCGGAGACCGCAAGAAAAATATCTTAGAGGCCATACACCTCCTCGACAACCCGCCTGAGATTATCATAGAAAAGAAGTCGTCTCTGTACAGCACCGACCCGATAGGCTATGTCGGCCAGGACTGGTTCCTCAACTCCGTCGTAGAAATCATGACCCGCCTCTCCCCCAAAGAGCTCCTTTCCCGGTGTCAGGCCATTGAGGAGCAGATGGGGAGGGTCAGGACCATGCCCTGGGGACCGCGGATCATAGACCTGGATATCCTCCTCTATGGGGGGGAGATCATTGAAGACGATGAGTTGATCATCCCGCACCCCCACCTGCACAAGAGGGGATTCGTCCTTGTGCCCCTTGCCGAGATAGCGCCGGATATACTGCATCCGAGGCTCAATAAGACCGCCGTGGAACTTCTCCGTCAGATCAAGGACGGTCATAAAGTGGATGTGTACCGGGAGTGTTGAAAAGATGAAAATCATAGAAGACATTGATGAAATGCATCATTATGCGATGCAGCTCCGGCATGAAGGTAAGGCCATAGGATTCGTCCCCACCATGGGTGCGCTTCACGAAGGGCACCTCAGCCTGATGAGGCAGGCCAGGGAGGCGTCCGAGCATCTGGTCGTCTCTATATTCGTGAATCCCGCCCAATTCGGACCCAAAGAAGATTACAAGGAATATCCGAGAGACCCCCGGGGGGACACGGGAATGACACGCACCGCGGATGTGGACACCCTCTTTACCCCTTCCCCCTCTGCTATCTATCCTGAAGGGTACCGGACCTATGTTGATGTGGAAGGTCTTTCCGGCGTGATGTGCGGGAGGACGCGGCCCGGCCACTTCCGCGGTGTCGCAACCATCGTCTTAAAGCTCTTGAATATCGTGAGGCCCCATAAGGCCTTTTTCGGCCAGAAAGACTATCAGCAGACCGTCATCATCAGGAGGATGACCAAAGACCTCCATTTAGGAGTAGATGTGATGGTGCTCCCCACAGTACGCGAGGCGGACGGCCTTGCTATGAGCTCAAGGAATCAGTATTTAAACCCGGAAGACCGGCGCTCTGCCGCAATCCTCTATCGCTCTCTTCAGGAGGCCCGTTCGCAGTTTGACAAAGGAGAACACTCTGCAGAGAGACTGCGGGAGGCGATCCTCGGGACATTGAAGTACGAACCCTCTGTGCAATTAGAGTATGCCGCCATTGTCCATCCTGAGACACTGGAAGAGGTCAGGGAAGCCGGTCAAGGGACCGTCATCGCCATCGCGGCACAGATCGGCCGGACAAGGCTGATCGATAATATCCTATTGTGATGATCACTGAAGAGACAAACCCCCATTCTAAAGAGATCGATGCCCTTTCCATCCAGGAGATCATCCGGATCATGAATGAGGAGAACCTCCTTGTGACAGAGGCGGTCAAGGCCGCCTCGGATCCCATTTCTTTAGCCGTCAGGGATGCGGTCAATGCCATCAGGTCAGGCGGCAGGCTAATCTACATAGGGGCTGGGACCAGCGGAAGGCTCGGCGTCCTGGACGCGTCAGAGATCCCGCCTACCTTCAATGTCTCCCCGGATCTCGTCAGGGGTCTGATCGCGGGCGGTAACAGGGCCCTTACCGAGGCAATCGAGGGGGCAGAAGATGATGAGAATACAGGGATTGAGGCAGTATCCGGGGTCTCTGAAAAGGATATGCTCATCGGCATCACGGCAAGCGGTACAACCCCTTTCACAATATCTGCTTTGAGGGTCGGGAAAACGCACGGGGCCAAATGCTGGCTTCTGACCTGCAATGATGTCGAGTACGACTTCCCCGATGGGATCATCAAGCTCCTGGTCGGCCCAGAGATCATTGCAGGTTCTACAAGGCTGAAGGCCGGGACCGCTACAAAGATCGTTCTAAACATGATATCAACCGCCGCAATGATCCAGTTGGGCGAGGTCTACCAGGGTTACATGGTGGACGTCGTCCCTTCGAATAAAAAACTGAGAAGCCGTGCCATAAGGATCATCCGGGAGATTACAGGGTGCGGGGATGAAGAGGCAGAGGCGCTGATGGATCGATCAGGCGGCAATGCAAAGACCGCCATCCTAATGCGCCTGAAGGGGCTGAGCCGTGAAGAGGCAAAGGGCTTGCTGGAAAGGTCAGACGGCTCCCTGAGAAAGGCCCTCGGAGAGGGATTATCCCCCTTTAGAAAAGGGGGATAAAGGGGGATTTGATCAAGGATGTTCAAATGAAATGTAACGCCCGCAATGTCCGCATCATCGGTCTCATGTCCGGGACCTCCCATGACGGCGTGGATGTGGCCCTGGTGGAGATTAACGAAGCCTTAGACCAGGTCTCTTGTCATCCTGAACTCGGTTCAGGATCTCAAAATCAAGAGATTCTGAAACAAGTTCAGAATGACAATCTCAGGGTCGTCAGGCTGCTCCATCACCTCCACCTCCCCTACCGCAAGCCTCTCAGGGATGAAATCAGGCAGGCGTTCAATGGCAGCACGGAACTGATCTGCAGGCTCAATTTTAAACTGGGCGAGGTCTTTGCCGGGGCCGTGCTGTCCCTCCTCAAGGCCGCGGGATTCAGGCCTGAGGATATTGATGCCATAGCCTCCCACGGCCAGACCCTCTACCACATCCCCCCAGCTTCTCTTCCCCCCTTTTCTAAAGGGGGGCGGGGGGGATTAAGAGCCGTGACAAAAACAGGCTCCACCCTCCAGATCGGCGAGGCCGCAGTGATCGCAGAGAGGACAGGGATCCTGACCATCTCAGATTTCAGGACAGCGGATATGGCCGCAGGTGGACAGGGGGCACCCCTCGTCCCGTTGGCAGACTATCTTCTCTTTAGAAAACCCGGCCAGGTGCGGGCCGTATTAAATATCGGGGGCATCGCCAACGTGACCATCGTGCGGGAAAAGATGGAGGACACGATCGCCTTTGACATCGGGCCTGGAAACTCCCTGATAGATGAGGCGATGAAGCTTTATTCAGAAGGGAAAAGGTCTTACGACAGGAATGGATCTTTTGCGAGGTCAGGCAAGCCGATAAAAAGGCTGCTGGATAAACTCCTCTCCCATCCCTATTTCAGAAAGGATCCCCCCAAATCAACCGGTAGAGAAACCTTCGGGGCTCAAATGGTAAAAAAGGGGACAGATTTATTTTCCGGCACCGTGCCGGAAAATAAATCTGTCCCCTCACCCCGCCCCCACGATATCGTGGCCACATTGACCTATCTTACCGCCATCACAATCCATAACGCCATCATTCAATTTAAACCAGATGAGGTTATCCTGACCGGCGGCGGCGTCCATAATAAATTCCTTGTGGAACTCATTCACAGCATGTTTAAGAATGAGGGTGTTGCCATCAACGAGATCTCCCTTTACGGCATCCCACCCCAGGCCAAGGAGGCCGTGAGCTTCGCCATCCTGGGCTATCAGACCTTAAACCACAGGCCCGGCAACATCCCCTCGGTCACCGGGGCAAGACACAACGTGGTCCTGGGGAAAGTCACCCTGCCGCAAGCATCAGGGAATTAATGCAAGCGTAACAAGTGTTGTTACCTTGTCAACAATCTCAACGTCATTCCTGCGAAAGCAGGAATCCAGACCACTGCAAAACACTGGATTCCCACTTTCGTGGGAATGACAGAAAGAAAAACCCTGTAGGAAGCTACAGGGAATTAGCAAGTTAAATACGTTTGCTATAGCAAGCTCAACCAGTCCAGCGCCGCCCGATTGAACTTCTCAGGGGATTCAAAAATAAGGCTGGGGGTGGCATCTTCCAGGACGATCAATCTGGCATTGGGAATAGTTGCTGCAAGTTCCTCTGAACACCTGACGGGTGTCAGGATGTCATCCCTCCCAACAATGACTAAGGTTGGTGCGGTAATCTGATGTAAGCGATTACGGCCGTTATAGTGCAAAATGGCCTGTACCTGGCCCTCCAGCCCCTCTAAGACCTTGGGTGAGAGAAGGTTCAGGAAACCGTTCACAGCAATATTAAACTGCTCCTCATTCTCAAAGAATCTGTCGGTAAAGAGCCAGAGAAAGAAGTTCCTGACTACTATCTCAGGAGGAACCCCTTCCTGAAACATCCTCATGATTAGTTTAGTCCTTTCCAGACCGATGGGCGTCAGTCTGGGATATGATGCGGTAAGGGTAAGACTCTTAACCACTTCTGGATATTTAATGGCAAGCTCCTGTGCGATGAGACCGCCC
>JACRHF010000103.1 GCA_016217665.1 Nitrospirota bacterium
CCATATCAAGACCCGCGAGGGGGACTCGCTTCCTACGGAAAAGGGGGTTGCGATCCCTGCCTCGATGCTCCCTGAAATCAGGAGGATGGTCAACCTGTTAGAGGAGGTCTGTACCCTTCAGGGATTTTCAGATGAATTTGAGGATGTTGAGGAGCTAAAAAAAGAGAGGGAGATCGGTTTTGCACATCCAAGCGAAGAAGAATTTGCCAGCATATTGAATTTTTATCAGATCCGGTGGGAGTATGAGCCAAAGACCTTTCCGGTGCGGTGGGATGAGTCGGGCAAGGTTGTCGAGAGCTTTACCCCGGACTTTTACCTCCCTGACCTTGACCTGTATATCGAACTGACAACCATGAAGCAGAGTCTTGTTACAAAAAAGAACAAAAAGGTGAAGCTCCTCAGGAAGGTTTATCCAGAGCTGAATATAAAGCTCTTTTATGGGAAGGATTACAGGCAACTTCTCAGCAAATACGGGATTGGGGAATAAAAAACCCTGGGTTTCAGGATCGTTCTGTCCAAGAGGGTAGATTCGCCAAGCTAACTTCTGACTACTCGTCAGCTTGCTAACTCTTCCGAACTGCTTACGCCTCTTTGGGGCCCCTTTGATCACCTCCGGGGGGTTCCCGTCAGGACATCTTGTTGATCCTGAATCCTCAGGGCAACTCTATCGTACCACTGCAAAATGCCGCTGTCAAGAAAAGGGCGGCCAGGAAAGATAAGGGGGTCTATCATGGGAGAAATAGGTGAAGTTATTATCACTGAGGAGGAGATCAGGGATAGGATCAGGGAGCTCGGCAGCCAGATCTCTAAGGATTATGCCGGAAAAGATCTTGTCCTTGTCTGCGTCTTGAAAGGGGGGTGTGTTTTCATTGCCGACCTGATGCGGGCCATAGATATGCCACTTTATGTCGACTTCTTGTCCATCTCTTCCTATACAGAAAAGAGTGAGACGGGTGCGGTAAGGATTATGAAAGACCTCGATATTGATATCACAAACCGGGACGTCCTGGTTGTTGAAGATATCATTGATACAGGCTTTACCCTGGGATATCTCCTGAGGATCCTTAAGGCAAGGAATCCGGCTTCGCTGAAGGTGGTTGTCCTCCTCGACAGGCCCGCCTTGAGGATTGTGGACCTGCCTGTGGCCTACAAGGGATTTGAGATCCCAGAGCAGTTTGTCGTGGGTTATGGTTTAGACTACCAGCAGAAGTACAGAAACCTTCCCTACATATGCCTGTTAAAAAAGGCCAGGTAAATTTCACCCGAAAATCCTCGATCAAATCCCCCTTGCCCCCTTTTCTAAAGGGGGAATAAGGGGGATTATTTTCATGGCCTTTTGTGAACCGAGGCTCATACTGGGTCATCCGAAAATACCCCATCCCCACCCTGCCCCTTGAAGGGAAGGGTATTTTCATCATCCTTTGTGATGCCTGTGGCTCGTGAACGTTTTATTTGAAATAGACCTCCTTAATAATCTTTTTTCCGAAATAGTTATTCACCTTCCCGATAATGTCTTCCTTATAAAAGCTTATCTCCTGGAGCCATACCGGGCTGTCCACGACCACATAGAGTTTCTTGTAACGAATCCCGGCAGGATAGGAATGGTCGGCAATAATCTTTCCGACAACGGCCTCCCACTTGTCTGCCAGTAGCATTTCATTCATCTTCCCTTCAAGCCCATATTGTCTTATGAGCTTATCCAGTATGGTCGAAATCTTCTGCATTGATATATCCTCTTGAACTTAATCCTTTTTTCCTGTAATATTACCCCGGTATGGCCGCCTTAAAAAAGAACGTATGGCTCCTTCTCCTTCTGATCCTGATCGGGGCCTCGCTGGGGGGTGTCCTTGGGGAGATACTCAAGGCGATCTCGCCGGAGGGCCCGCTAAGGAATATATTCAGTACCGGCTTTCAGCTTGGGCTTACCCCGCCGGTCACGTTAGACCTCAGGATCTTCTCTTTTACTATCGGGTTTACACTGAGGGCTAATCTCCTGACCCTCCTGGGCTCGATCCTCGGGATCTATATTTACAAATATGCCTGACAGGGTGCTGGGCTTTTTCAGCACCCTGCTAATTTAAACCCATCCCCCTCTCTTTAAGTAGTCTTATTTTATCCCTCAACCCGGCAGCCCGTTCAAACTCAAGCCTCTTTGCCGCCTCCTTCATCTCCTTTTCCAGGGATTTTAGCATAGGGGCTAATTTGTTTTCAGGGATATATTCTTCTACCTCCTCTTTTACTGTGGTGATGGTGTAGTAGTCCCCCTCGGATATTTCATACAGCCTCTCCGGAATCCCCTTTGTGATGCCCACCGGGGTGATGTTGTTTGCCTGATTATATTCCTCCTGAATCCTCCGCCTGCGATTGGTCTCATCGATTGCCTTTCTCATGGACCCCGTAACGGTATCCGCATACATGATCACTTCTCCGGCGATATTCCTCGCGGCCCTCCCTGCCGTTTGTATGAGAGAGGTATGGGACCTGAGATATCCCTCCTTGTCCGCATCCAGGATGGCGACAAGGGATACCTCGGGAATGTCCAATCCCTCACGGAGGAGATTGATGCCGATCAGCACATCAAACTTTCCGATCCGGAGGTCCCTGATAATCTCTGTTCTCTCTAAAGTATCTACTTCCGCATGGAGATAGCGGACCTTTACCCCTAATTCATGATAATAGTCTGTGAGGTCCTCTGCCATCCGCTTGGTCAGGGTGGTTACCAGGACCCTCTCTCCCCGTTCGGCCCTCTTCCGGATCTCGCCTAACAGGTCGTCTACCTGTCCCTTTGCCGGTTTGATGATGATATCAGGGTCTGTAAGCCCTGTAGGACGGATGATCTGTTCTACCAGATCCGCCCCTCCCTTTTCAAGCTCATAAGGACCTGGCGTGGCAGATACATAGATGCCCTGGTTGACGCACCTTTCAAATTCCAGGAAGGTCAGGGGCCTGTTATCGAGCGCGGATGGGAGCCTGAACCCGTATTCTATCAGGCTCTTTTTTCTTGAACGGTCGCCTTCATGCATGCCTCTGAGCTGGGGGATGGTGACATGGCTTTCATCAATGATGAGGAGAAAGTCCTTCGGAAAATAATCGAGGAGGGTAGGGGGGGGTTCTCCGGGCATCCTCCCGCTCAGGTGCCGTGAGTAGTTCTCTATCCCATGGCAGTATCCGATCTCCTTGATCATCTCCAAATCAAAATTAGTCCTCTGTTCAATCCTCTGCGCCTCAATCAGCTTATTCTGGCCTTCAAAGTATCTGATCCGTTCTCCCAGTTCTATCTTGATCGCCTCAAGGGCCCGCTCCAGCCTGGAGCGGGGGATGACATAATGGGTGCCAGGATAGATCGCTGCCTTGGGGAGGCGTTTTATGACGCCTCCCCTGAGGGGGTCTATTTCTGATAGAGAGTCTATGTAGTCGCCAAACAGCTCAATCCTGATGCAGGACTCCTCAGAAGAGGCAGGGAATATCTCGATCACATCCCCGCGCACTCTGAATGTCCCGCGATGAAAGTCGATGTCATTCCGCTCATACTGGATGTCTACGAGTTTTCTTAATATCTCATCCCGGTCCGCATCCATACCCTCCTCGAGATAGAGGAGCATTCCCTGATAGGCCTCCGGCGAACCCAGCCCATAGATGCAGGAGACCGAGGCGACGATGACCACATCATTTCTCTGGAGGAGGGACGTGGTGGCAGAGTGCCGCATCCGGTCTATGGCATCGTTTATCGAAGAGTCCTTTTCGATATAGGTGTCTGATTGGGGAATATAGGCCTCAGGCTGATAGTAGTCGTAGTAGCTGACAAAGTACTCCACGGCATTTTCCGGGAAAAAGTACCGGAATTCGTGGTAGAGCTGGGCAGCGAGTGTCTTATTGGGGGCGATGACGAGGGCCGGCTTCTGGACCTGTTCTATGACGTTTGCAAGGGTAAAGGTCTTTCCGCTCCCGGTCACCCCCAGGAGCACCTGATGCCTTGCCTTCCCCTGGATCCTTTCGCTGAGGATCCTGATAGCGTCAGGCTGATCCCCCTGCGGGGTCAATTGAGATATGAGATTAAAGCGGGTCAAGTTGCAACTTTGGCCTCTCTTAAAAACTTTGTCGCCTCCTCAGGGGAGGTTGGATTGATATAGAACCCTGATCCCCACTCAAACCCGGCGATCCGTATCAGTTTGGGCATTATTTCCAGATGCCAGTGGTAGAACTCCCTCATCTGGCTTCGCAGCGGGCAGGTATGGATAATATAGTTATAGGGAGGGATATTTAATACCTTATCCAGCCGTTGGAGTACATTCTTAAGGATCCTCGCCAGGCTGCTGTATTCCCACGGTTGTGACTCATCAAAACATGCATTGTGGGTCTTTGGGATGATCCAGGTTTCAAAAGGGAATCTGGCTGCAAAGGGTGTTATGGCAAGGAAGTGCTCATTTTCCGCCACGTTTCTCTCCTCGGCATACATCTCCTGCCGGACAATATCACAGTAGATGCACCGCTCCTTATAGTTATAGTAAAGCCTTGCCCCTTCGATCTCCTCAGACACCTGTCGCGGTATGATCGGGAGGGCAATCAGTTGAGAGTGAGCGTGCTCAAGGGATGCGCCTGCCGCCTCTCCCTCATTTTTAAAGATCAGTATCGATTGAAAGCGGGGGTCCTTTTTTAAATCGATCACCCTGTCCCTGTAGGCCCATAGGATATCCTCTATCTTTCTCTCCGGGAGTTTTGTCATCGTCATTTCATGGGAGGGGTTCTCAATAATGACCTCATGGGCCCCGATCCCGTTCATCTTGTCAAAAAGGCCGATGCCGGTCTTGTCCAGGTTTCCCTCGATCTTCAGGGCAGGGAACTTATTCGGTACGACGCGGAGGCTCCAACCCTGGGAATTCGGGGCGGTCCCGGGTTCACGGTAGGCCAGTATCTCGGGCGGTGTAAACCTTTCATTCCCCGCACAAAAGGGACAGAAGCCGCCTTTCCGCTTCGGTGCGGCCTCCTGGAAATCAGACGGCCTCCTCCCCCTTTCAGAAGAGATAATCACCCACCTTCCGGTTACAGGATCTTTTCGTAGCTCTGACAATTTGCTCCTCCTTTCTCCTCTATCCCCAATAGCTTCATCTTCCTGTGCAGATTACTCCGCTCCATCTTCAGGTCTTCAGCAGTCCGTGTAATATTCCAGTTGTTCTCTTTTAGTCTTTTTGTAATGTAGTAACGCTCAAATGTGGCCCTCGCCTCCCGCAGGGAATCAAATTCTTCGTCTAAGAATGGCACGCTGCTGGGACGGGCACTTTCCCTGGAGATCATCGTCATATCTCCCGGCCGGATACGCCCCCCCTGGGCCATGATCGCAACCCGCTCCATCAGGTTGCGCAGTTCCCTGACATTGCCGGGCCAGTCATACCCCATCAGCAATTCTGCCGCCTCTTCTGTCAATGCCTTGTCCGGCAGCCCCTGCTCCCTGATGATCTGGCTCAGGAAATGTCTTGCCAGAAGGGGGATGTCCTCCCTCCTCTCGCGCAAGGGGGGGACATGAAGGGCAATGACATTGATCCTGTAGTAAAGGTCCTCCCGGAATGCCCCCTTCTTAATCTCTTCAGAGAGATTTTTATTGGTCGCCGTGATGACCCGGACATCTACCTTTATGTTTCTGTTCCCCCCCACCCTCTGGAATTCCTGTTCCTGCAGGACACGCAGTACCTTGGCCTGTGTGTTCAGGCTCATGTCCCCGATCTCATCCAGAAAGAGGGTCCCTCCGTCTGCGAGCTCAAACTTCCCCCGCTGTACAGAAATGGCTCCGGTAAAGGCCCCCTTTTCATGACCGAACAACTCGCTCTCGATGAGGGGTTCAGGGATTGCCGCACAATTGACCGCAACGAATAATTTGCCGGCCCTCGGACTTGCAAGGTGTACAGAATGGGCGACCAGCTCCTTTCCTGTGCCGTTTTCTCCGGTGACCAGGACCCTGCTGTTGGAGGCCCCGACGATCCTGATCTGCTCCTTCAGGTGGTGCATCGAGGGGCTCTCTCCAATGATATCCTCCCATTTTTCAAACTTTCTTCTGAGCTGTACATTTTCCAGCTCCAGGCGTTGCTGCTGGATTGCATGCCTGATGAGGAGGATGACCCGCTCCATGGAGAGAGGTTTCTCAATATAATCATAGGCCCCCAGTTTTGTGGCCCTGACCGCCGTTTCAATGGTCCCATGCCCTGACATGATGATCACGATGACGCCCTTGCGGGTGTTCCTGATCTCCTTTAAGACCTCAAGCCCGTCAATATCCGGAAGCCATATATCGAGCAGGACGACAGAGGGGGTATCCTTCTCTATCTTCTTCAACGCCTCGCTGCCGCTCTCTGCAGTGGCAATGGTATAGCCCTCATCCTCGAGGACCCCTGAGAGGGCGCTCAGAATCCCTTTTTCATCATCAACGATTAGTATGTGATCCGGCATAGCTCAAACAGGTAATTCAATAATAAACTTTGTTCCCGTGGGGCTGTTATCACTGGCCATAATCCTGCCATTATGATCCGAGAGGATCCGGTTTACAATGGCCAATCCCAGACCGGTGCCTGTCTTCTTTCTCGAAAAATAAGGGACAAACAATTTGTCCTTATCCTCAGGAGATACGCCCATTCCATCGTCAGCGATCATGACCCGGAGGATGTGGTTCTTAGGGTCAAGCTCTGTCTTTATCCACACATGGCCATTCCCGTTGACGGCCTCAACCGCGTTCTCAAACAGATTAATAAATGCCCGTTTGATCTGTTCCCTGTCAACATTTATCTCCGGGAGGGGATCTGTAAAATTTTCTACAAAACAGACATTCTTGTGGGCGCTGCTATAGAGGAGGACCACATCTCTGATGATCGCATTGATATTGTTGATCGAAGGCTTAGCGGCCGGCATCCGTGCGAAACTGGAAAACTCGTTTACCAACATCTTGAGCGCATTCACCTCTCTGATGATCGTCGTTGTACAATCCTCAAAAATTTTATCATAGTTTTCATCCCGTTCATAATGTTTTTTCCTCAGTCTCTCCGTACATAACTGAATCGGGGTCAGGGGGTTTTTAATCTCGTGGGCCAGGTTCTTTGCCACCTCCTGCCATGCCGCTATCCTCTGCACCTTGATCAGCTCTGAGAGATCGTCAAAGACGATGACATTGCCCAGGAAATGGCCGTCCGCGTCATATAATGTCGTCATTTTGATCCTGAGCGTTATATTCCGGTTATTCATATTAAACTGGATCTCTTCGTTCTCGATGATCCCGCCGCCCCCCCTGACCTTCCGGATGATATCCCTTGCCACCTCTGTGGGGATGCGGCTTAAAATCTCCTGAAAGCCTTTGCCCCTGATATCCTCTTTGTGTATCCCCAGGATGCTCTCTGCCGCATGATTAAAGGTTGTAATATCCCCGTCTTTGTCTATCGATATGACCCCTGTGGCGACATTTTCCAGAACCGTCTCCATATAGGCCCTTCTCTGCTCGATCTCTACAGACGAATCCTTCAGAGATCTGTAGGCATCCTCCAGACTCAGCTTGCCCTGTTTGAGGTCTTCAGTCATCTTGTTAAAGGAGGTGATCAGCACCCCGATCTCATCCCTCGTCCCTGTCTCTACCCGGACATCGAGGTTCCCATTTGCCACGGCCTCTGTAGCCTCAGCAAGTTTCTGAATCGGGATGGTGATCCCTCTGGCAAGATAATAGCCGAACCATACGGCCGAGAAGATGATCAGGAGTGTAATGATAAAGAAGGACAGGAGGTAGCTGCTCTTGATCGGTCCTTTAAGGGATACCATCTGCTTGTACTCTTCAAACAGCCGTGTAATCTCCTCCATCTTGGAGACAAGGCTGCTTTTTATGGTGGTGGACACAGTAATGACGCCGACGATCTCTCTTGCAGGTCCAACCGGTGAGTAGACAGGGGCTATCCCTATGATGATGTCTCCGGCCTTTGAAGACCTGATAATGGCCAGCTTCTCCCCCTGGGCCCCTTTTTGCACCAGCTCTGGGGCCGTCTTTAAGAACCCGCTCTTTACCAGGTTTTTGTCTATAGAGCGGTTTAGCAGGTGTGCCCTGGCATCAAAAAGCTCGACTCCGGAGAGATGGAGTTCTGCCTTTTTCTCTTCAATGGCCTTTGCCAGTTCTGGTTTTGCAGACCGCTGAAGCAGGTCATTTTTCGCGATATACAGGCTCAGGACCTCTGCGGAATAAAGGGTGTCGGTTTTGGCCTTCTCATAAAAACTCTGGGCAACGTCAAAGGAGCTCTTGAGAGACTTCTCAACCTGTATGCTGAACCAGTTATTAATGCTGCTGGTCAGGAGACCGCTGGCCACAATAAAGAGGAGGACCGAGGGGATGATGGAGAATCCGACAAAGGCCAATATGAGTTTTGTCCTGAACCGGCTCCCCAGGACATTCTGGTGCCTGTCAAAGATGAACTTGACGATATTTCGTGAAAGGAGTAACAGGAGCACCACGAGGAGTATGAGGTTGATATTAAACAGGGTCAGGATGAGTATATTATTCCCCAGGAGAGAAGTGCCCTGC
>JACRHF010000104.1 GCA_016217665.1 Nitrospirota bacterium
GTAGATATGTATGCTATTTTTAAACATCTACCGCTTCCTCTAATACGTAAGTTCTATCCTTATGCCCTGCTCCCTCCCAAGGGCGGCCCCTGATACCCACGGCGTTAAGTGTGGGTAAAGACCAGCCTTCAAGGGGAGGGATAAGGGTGGGGATGGGGTATTTTCAGATGAAAAGTTTGCGTGTCAGACCGGTCAGGAGGTTAAGCGGTGAGATCCATGTCCAGGGGGACAAGTCCATCTCTCACAGGGCTGTTATCATCGGTTCCATAGCCAGCGGGACTACCACCGTTACAAATTTTCTCACCTCTGAGGACTGTATGGCAACGATGAGGGCCTTTAAGGCCATGGGCATCCCCATCGAGGAGTTTGACAGCAATAAATTAAAGATACACGGGAAGGGCTTAGACGGCCTTGCCGAGCCCCCGGATGTCATGGATATGGGGAACTCCGGCACCAGCGCACGGCTTCTCTGCGGTCTGTTAGCCGCTCAAACCTTCTTCTCTGTAATAACAGGGGACAACTCCCTGAGGCGCCGGCCGATGAAGCGGGTCGTAGAGCCTCTGAGGCAGATGGGGGCCAGGATATGGGGGAGGCGGGGCGGGGAGTATTTGCCTCTCTCTATCCAGGGGGGGGAATTAAAGGGCCTGTCCCATAGGATGGCGGTGCCGAGTGCCCAGGTGAAATCGGCATTGCTCCTTGCTGGCTTGTTTGCCAAAGGCAAGACGGCGGTAGAAGAGCTCCTGCCTACCAGAGATCATACGGAACGGATGCTGGAATACTTTGGCATAGACCTCACCAGGGAAGGGGCCGCTATAGCGGTAGAGGGGGGGCAGAGTCCCTCTTCAAGGGATATTGAAATTCCAGGCGATATATCCGCCGCTGCCTTCTTTATGGTAGGGGCGTCTATGCTGGAGGGCTCTGAGATCGTGATCAAAGGTGTTGGGATCAACCCCACGAGGACAGGCATCATAGACATCCTGCAGGAGATGGGGGCCTCCATTGAGATGGATAACCTTCGGGTCATGGGAGGTGAGCCGGCAGGAGATATCCGGGTTAAATCAGCCCCTCTGAAGGGGGTAGAGATTAAGGGGGAGATCATCCCGAGGAGTGTTGATGAGTTGCCGGTCCTGTGCATCGCCGCAGCGGCTGCAGAGGGGGAGACATGGATCAGGGAAGCGGCTGAACTCAGGGTCAAGGAGAGCGACAGGATAGCCGGGATGGCAGAGTGCCTGTCTTCCCTGGGGGTAGAGGTGGAGACATTCGAGGATGGTATGCGCATCCAGGGGGCTGAGCGGCTTAAGGGTACCGTGTGCAACAGCCGGGGAGATCACCGGATAGCCATGTCCATGGCCATCGCAGGACTTGCCGCAGAAGGGGAGACCCTGATCGAAGATACGGAGTGTATCAAGACTTCGTTTCCCATGTTTGAAGAGACCTTAGGGAAAATTTGTGAGAAATGACTGGAGCCAATGGTGGTCATAGCAGTTGACGGCCCTGTCGGTGCGGGCAAGAGTACAGCGGCAAGGCTTCTTGCGAAAAGGATGGGTTATGCCTATCTGGATACCGGGGCCACGTACAGGGCGATCGGCTGGAAGGCTCATGCTGAAGGGACCGGCCTTAATGAGCTTAATGAGGAAGATTTGGCAAGTCTTTGTACCCGTACAAGGATTGAGATAGCGTTGGCTCATGACAGTCAGAGGATTGTCGTGGATGGAAAAGATGTGACCGCAGAGATCCGGACCCCTGAGATGAGCCGGATGGCCTCTGCCGTAGCCGGATTTGCCTCTGTCAGGAGTTATCTTGTAAGGATGCAGCGTCAGATGGGGATCAATCTGGAGGGTCAGTATGGCGGGGTTGTCGTGGAGGGGAGGGATATAGGCACGGTGGTATTCCCGGATGCCCCTGTCAAATTCTATATGGATGCAGATATAACAGAACGGGGCAGGAGGCGGTGGGAAGAATTAAAAGGCAAGGGGTTAGAGGTAGACCTCCATGAAATTACCAGGGGGATCATGAAGAGGGATGAGTACGACAAAGGGAGGAGTGTTGATCCGCTGCGGAAGGCCCCGGATGCCATTGTCATCGACACGACAGGCCTTGCCCTGGAAGAGGTTGTGGAAAGGATGCTGAAGCAAATCCCGCAGGGTACCCGCTGAATTATGTTCTATGATGTCACCTGTTTTTTTATCGGTATTTTCGCACGCCTGTTCTTTCCGCTCCGTATTATAGGGAGTGAGAACATCCCTGAAGAGGGCGGGGTCATTATCGCCGCAAATCATTTAAGCTATCTCGACATCCCCCTGCTCGGCTATAGTATCAACAAAACCAGGCAGCGTCACGCCGACTTCATGGCGAAAAAAGAGCTTTTCGCGATCCCCGTCATCGGTTTCCTGTTTCAAAAATTGTCCAGCTTTCCTATAGACAGGGAGAAGGTAGACAGGGCAGGCCTGCGGGAGGCGGTGAAAAGACTCCGGTCTGGAAGGATGGTCGCGATATACCCTGAGGGGACAAGGAGCCGTGACGGAAGACTGCATGCAGGGAAACCGGGTGTGGGCATGATTGTACGAATGAGCGGTAAAAAGGTCGTTCCTGCGGCTATCCAGGGGACAGATAAGGCCCTGCCCCCTGGCAGGTGGCTTGCAAAACCCACCCCTGTGACGATCAAATTCGGCAGGCCTCTGGATTTCTGTGACGTAGGAAAAGGGGGAAAAGGGGGAAAAGAGGGGAATGAGAGGGAGAGTGCAGAGCAGATTACGAAGGTGATTATGGACAGCATCGCGGTTCTGGCAGAGTCCTTATCCACCCCCTCCTCCCACCCCCCCTCTCAACCCCCCCTCCCCCCCCGATAAATATTCCTATTATTTTTTAAAAAAATATGCTACAGTAGCAAAAAAAATTGGAGGTGGTGCTATATGGTGGATAGGCAGGTGCAAGGTAGTAAGGTATCTTCTGAGGAGATGCAAAGGTTGTATGACGAGACCTTTAAACGGGTAGAGGAAGGCGGGATTGTCAAGGGACAGGTCGTGGCCATCGCGCCTAATGGCGTCGTAGTCGATGTAGGATATAAATCCGAAGGCACGGTACCTATAGAAGAGTTCTCGCCGAAAGAGCTGCAGTCCGTCAAGGCAGGGGATGTTATTGAGGTATTTATAGAAGACAGAGAGGACGCAGAGGGGAATATCGTTCTGTCCAAGGAGAAGGCGGACAGGCGAAAAGTATGGGAGAATATCGAAGAGGTCTACAAAAAGGGGAAGCCGATCAGCGGCAAGATCATCGGCAAGGTGAAGGGGGGACTCAATGTAGACATCGGGATTAAGGCATTCTTGCCCGGTTCACAGATCGATGTCCGTCCTATAAAGGATTTGGACAGGATGGTCGGACAGACCAGTCAGGTCAAGATTATCAAGATGGATCAAAAACGGGGCAATGTTGTAGTCTCGCGGCGTGCCTTGATTGAAGAACAGGTTAAAAAGATGCGTGAGCAGACCTTAGAGGCCCTTGCGGAAGGACAGTTATTAGAGGGTTATGTGAAGAATATCACCGACTATGGTGTGTTTGTAGACTTGGGCGGCATAGACGGTCTGCTGCACATCACGGATATCTCCTGGGGCCGCATCGGACACCCCTCAGAGGTCTTTAAGGTTGGGGAAAAGATATCGGTCAAGGTCTTAAAATATGACCCTGATACAGGGCGGGTTTCCCTCGGCCATAAGCAGAAGACCCCTGATCCATGGATAGCCGTGGAGGATAAGTGTCCGGTAGGTTCAAGGGTCCAGGGGAAGGTGGTCAGTATTACGGACTACGGCGCATTCGTCTCGATAGAAGATGGCGTTGAAGGGCTGATCCACATCTCTGACATGTCATGGACGAACGAGGTAAAACACCCCTCCCGGGTAGTCTCCGTAGGAGAGATAATCACTGCCGTTGTCCTGAACATCGATAAACAGAACAGGAAGATCTCCCTTGGGTTAAAGCAGGCAGAATCCAATCCATGGGATACGGTCGAAAATAAATATCCTGCGGGTACGATCATAGAAGGTAAGGTCAGGAATCTTACTGAATTTGGGGCCTTTGTAGGATTGGAGGATGGAATTGACGGACTTATCCATATATCAGACATGTCCTGGTTAAAACATATCAAGCACCCCTCGGAGGTCTTGAAGAAGGGGCAAAGTGTAAAGGCGGCTGTGCTGAAGGTGGATAAGGAGAAGCAGCGTATCTCCTTAGGGCTTAAACAGTTGACCGGGGATCCATGGACAAGGGATATCCCTGAAAGATACTCTATCGGGGGGGCCGTTAAGGGCAAGATTGTCAGGATTACAGACTTCGGGATCTTTGTTGAGCTTGAGGAGGGGGTGGAGGGATTGATTCATGTCAGTGAATCAGGAGTGGAACCCCCTGTCAGGGCTGAGGATGTCATGAAGCCGGGGGATGAGATATGGGCTAAGGTGATCAAGATAGATTCCGCCGACAAGAAGATCGCCCTGTCCATCAAGGAATATAATAAAGATCTGGAGAGGGCTGAGGTGGAGAAGTACATGGAAAGTCAGGGCGGGGGAAATATTACCCTCGGCAAGGCCGCGAGGAAGATCACAGAGGGGTAAATCTATCGAGTGATCAAGGCTCCATGAAAAAGAGACACCCTATATTATTTGCCTTTCTTTCCTTAATTGTTCTTACCGTTATTATATTTATAGCCTCCTATGTACTCACCGTCGGGACAGGGAGCTGGTCTCTGATACCGGGGAATAAGATTGCCGTGGTCAAGATTGAAGGCGTCATCCTGGACTCCCGGGAGATCATCGAAGAGCTGAAAGAATACAACTCCAACGAATCCGTAAAGGCCATTCTATTGAGGATTGACAGCCCCGGCGGCGCCGTAGCCCCCTCCCAGGAGATCTATGAAGAGGTGAAGAAGATCAGGGACGAAGGGAAAAAGAAGATCGTGACCTCGATGGGCAGTGTGGCTGCATCCGGGGGGTATTATATCGCAAGCGTCTCCGACAAGATTGTGGCGAACCCGGGGTCTATTACCGGCAGCATTGGGGTCATCATGGAACTTGCCAATGTCAGTGGCCTCATGAAAAAGGTCGGCGTGGAGAGCGTGATCATCAAGAGCGGCAAGTATAAAGACATCGGCTCCGTATTCCGCACCATGACCAAGGAGGAAAGGGACTTGCTTCAAGGCCTGATGGATGATGTCCATGACCAGTTTATAGAGGCGGTCGCTGTGGGGCGGGACATTGAGAAAGAGCAGCTCATCCCTATTGCAGACGGGAGGGTCTTTACAGGCAGACAGGCCAAGGAGCTGGGACTGGTCGATGAGATAGGGAATATGCAGGATGCGATCAGGATTACAGCGGACATGGTCGGCATCGTTGGAGAGCCCTCGATCCTCGAGAAAAAGAAGCGGTTTTCTATTATAGATATCATCAGGAACAGATCCCTGATCGACTGGATTGGTGCGGGAAAGAGTATTGTGGGCGGAGAGGGAATATTCAGTATGAAATATATTCTGGCATATTGAGCGGGCATCGCCGGTCTTTATGGGGACAGATTTAAAATCTGTCCCCTCAGATACATCCGGCAGAGAAGAACAGGAGGGAGAAATGACCAAGACGGATCTGATTGAGAAGGTTTCATTGAAAACAGCAGGCCTCACCAAGAAGCAGACAGAGATCATCGTCAATATGCTGTTTGACAGCATCAAGGAGGCCCTGGCCACCGGCGACAAGATAGAGATCAGGGGATTCGGCAGCTTCAGGATCAGAGACCGGCGTAATCGCGAGGGCCGAAATCCCAAGACCGGCGAGACAGTCACCGTACCCCAGAAGAGGGTCCCATTCTTTAAGGCAGGGAAAGAATTAAAAGAGGTCGTGGACGGGAAGTCAGCAGGGTAATCACAGGTTCCCGTTTACCTTGACCTGACCCATTCACTTTAGAAGTATCACCTTCCAGGGAATCATGAAGACATTATCTTCTGATACACACCCCAGCATAGAACTGCTTCATATTGAACTTATCCGCAAGGTGTCTATATCCAGACGTTTAGATATCGTCAGCTCATTAGCAGGGACTACACGCCAATTATCCTGGAACGGAATCTGTGTCCGTTATAATAACGAACCAATCGACAGATTGAAAGAAAGGTTCGGGGTTCTCCTGTACGGAGATAAAGTTATCACACAACGTGTCGGACACCTTATTTCGTTTTCAGACAATACAGGAAAGCCGGTTCAGGAAAGGGATACCTTGAAAGTGAAGCAGCCTGAAATTATCGAAATTACCCTAAGGGTTATCGCTATATTCGAGAAACTCGGGATCCGTTACAGCATAGGAGGTTCCCTGGCCAGCTCTGCTTTTGGTATTCCACGGGCAACGATGGACATAGATATAGTCGCTGATATTAAGCAAGAAAATATACCTCTGCTTCAGGAGTGCCTGGCATGGGAATTTTATGCAGATATGGATATGATCAGGGAGGCCGTCCGCAGGAAGTCATCCTTCAATATCATCCACCTTGAGTCTCTCTATAAGGTAGACATCTTTATCTTACAAGAACATCCTTTTGATCTCCAGGCGCTTGCAAGAAGGGTTCAGAAAAAGGTATCAGAGGATAATCCACAGGAGCCCTTTTTCACCACACCAGAAGATATCATCCTCAATAAACTTAAATGGTATAAGGATGGCGGAGGTGTTTTCGATCGTCAATGGTATGATATATTGGGGAATGATATACTGGGTGTCCTGAAGGTACAGGGAAAGGATCTGGACATGCCGTATCTCTCAGAGTGGGCAGAAAAACTCAACTTGTCTGCTTTGCTTACAAGGGCTATTGCAGAAGCAGGTGTATTCTAATATTCAATCATGACCCGCTTGTTCCCATGTTGCAGTCCTTTATTTCACCTGAAAATCCCTTTTTGAACCACAGAGGCACAGAGGTCACAAAGGGGAAAATAATTATTACCTCTGTGTTCTCTGTGTCTTTGTGGTTAATTTTCATTCTCTTTTGTGAGCCTGCGGCTCATGAGCGTTTCATTTAGAGAAAGCGGCTCTTAATGGAGATTCCATTGGGATCACGAATCTTTGTCTTGGCCCATGAGTCCCATCAGATGCTGAAACTTCTTTTTAAAAAATAATGTCTCCGGGTCCTTTGGAAACTGTATAAGCCTCTTCCTTTCGCAGAGGGCATCCTTTGTTATGTTAGATCTCTGGATGACATCCAGGATATCCCTAAGGTCTTCCTCCGTCCCTCTCATAAGCTTGCTGAAGACAAAATCTATGGGGTCCAGTATCTTCAACGTCAGATAAGCACTGCTATAAACTGTCTTTGCCCTCTCCCTGTAATGTGAGGGCAGAGGGACAATACCCCACCCACTGATGTTATCTCCTATATTAAAGGCCAGCCCCTCTTTCTTGAGGTATTCAAGGAATTCAAAATAGATTTCGTTACTACATCTGATCTCGGCATCAATATCAATGGTATACCGTGGTGATCCGTAAAAACTCATGGCAAGCCCCCCAATAAGCAGGAGTTCCATGGGTTCGTCCTTTACCCTTGCAAATGCCTCAATCTGCTCTATATAGGGTTTAACATAGTCCTGCATGCGAGAGACCTTTTAAGAAACTCCTGAGTTTTTGTCTGTAGACCGTATCCCTTATTTTGTAAGGAGTGATCACACCTGCGTTGTGTAACTCGTCAAGAGAGCTATTTTCGGGGAAGATCCATCTGAAGGCAAGATACCAGCTCAAGGCATCGGTGAGGGCCTCCTTGATAGCGACATGACCTGTGTATGATCTAAAGCCCCTGACCAGCTCAGGGTTTAATATGAATTCAATCCAGAGGTGTTTGACAAGCCTTTCATCCCTGATGATGTCATCAAGGGTATCTATACCCTTGCCCGATATGGAGTCAATATATACGAGGTTTGGTATCTTCATGAGCCTGATTATAGGCCACCCCTGGGGAAAATTACAAATTGTTTTTCCGTAATGAAAGGCAGAGGGATTGTCAAACTTGTTTCTCATCGGTTAAAAGAGTTATAGGGGTGTTAGTTTGGGATGGAGGTGATGTAAAAATTGAGGAGGATATTGATGCAATGAAAAGACTTCCGAGTATGGTTGATTATTATGGGGGTAATTTTGGTAAGCCTGTTACTATTGAGGATGGAGAGAGGTTTATCAGGGCATCATTTCATATGCTTATTTCCCCCCTTAATTTCTGTACTATCTCTGAGAAAGGCACCTCTTCCTGCGTCTTGTTTTTCATATCCCGCAGAATGGCGATGCCTTTTGCCAGTTCATCCTCTCCTATAATAAGGACGTGCCTGGCATTGAGCTTGTCTGCCTTTCGCATCTGGCTTTTAAGGCTGCCGCCGCTGTAGTCCATGACGGCAGGGATTTCTTGCCGGTGGAGCTGGGTTAACAGGAAGAAGGCCTTTTCCTGGGCCGTCTCACCCAGTGCCGCAATGAAGATGCCGGATGACCGCCTCTCCATAGAACTGTTGTCGAATAGAGAGACGAGCCTCTCCATGCCGATTGAAAACCCGATGGCCGGGGTGGACGGGCCCCCAAGTTCTTCAACAAGGTTGTCGTATCGCCCTCCCGCGGCTACCGCATTCTGTGCGCCGAGAGAGGTGCCTACAAACTCAAAGGTGGTCCGGGTGTAGTAGTCAAGCCCCCGGACAAGCCTCTGATTGAGGACATAAGGGACCCCCGCCGTCTTTAGTGAATCCTGTAACCCCTTGAAGTGGGTAAGACATTCACTGCAGAGATAGTCGAGGGTCTTTGGCGCCTTTTCAGCGAGTTTATGGCAGTGGGTGGCTTTACAGTCGAGGATCCTCAGGGGATTGAACTCAAACCTCCTCTGACAATTTTCACATAACTCAGAGCGTTTATCCGCAAAGAAGTTTCTTAACGCCTCTCTGAAGGCGGGCCTGCATTGGGGACAGCCGATGCTGTTGATCTGCAATTCAACCCCTTTGATATTCAGGGAGTCGAGGAGCAGGTTTAACATCGAAAGGACTTCAGCATCTATCATAGAATGGCCAATGCCGAAGACCTCTGCACCGATCTGATAGAACTGCCGGTAGCGCCCGGCCTGCGGCCTCTCACGCCGGAACATGGGGCCGGTATAGTAGAGTTTTGAGAAGGGGGAGGTCTCGCGGACGTTATGTTCTATATAAGCCCGCACAACGGATGCGGTCCCTTCAGGCCGCAGGGTGATCTTCTTCCCATCCCTGTCGTCAAAGGTGTACATCTCCTTTTCCACGATATCCGTGGTCTCACCGATGCTCCTCGTGAACAGTTCTGTAAATTCGATGACAGGGATGACGATCTCTGAATAGCCGAAGGTCTGAAAGACGTCCCGGGCCTTTTGCCGGATATGGTGCCAGACGTCTGACTCTCCGGGCAGGACGTCCCTGACCCCTTTGATACCTTGAATCTGCTTCATCTGGAAATTCCCGATCAAATCCGCTTTAGATCAAATCCCCCCTTCCCCCCCTTTTCTAAAGGGGGGGACAGGGGGGATTATGGCACTGTAATCATATACAGCCTGCCGCCCATGAATTCACCCTTGATGGCATCCCCGACCTTTAGGTCTGAAGGAGAGCCAAGATTCCCGCCCTTCATGACCATGATCCCTTCATAGAGTGCGACGCTGACCTTTTTAAGCATCCCCTCCTTGACCGTGATCACATGGAGGTCATTGTCTATGGCGGTGATTTCACCCTCTATTTTTCCGGAGCCTGCCTCATTTCCATGATACAGGGTAGTGAGGTCAAATTTCCTGATCGGTCTGTTATCCTCCGGCGGACTTCCGGCTGTGACAAAGCCGATCTCTCCCCCATTGGCAGGGCACACCTCACTGCCTGAGGTATAGACATAGGTCCATACCTTGTATTGCGTCCCGGGCTCAAGGGGCGCCTCAGGGGTGATGGTCTCTTTATCCCCGTCCCATGCAACCTGTCCGCCTACCCCCCATTCTGTGGTGAGGAGTGTCCCGAGGCCATATCTCCCGCCCGCCATGTTGATCGATCCCAACATGGGTTTGTAGTCATGGGTCCCTGCGGGGAGTGCATACACCGTCTTGTCCCATGTAATGGTTATAGGCGACGCCGGGTCCGCGTCTTTGGATTGGTCAGCGGGTTGAGAGGAGACTATCCTGACGGCGGGCAGGCATGCGGCATACGCAGAAAGGCTCATCAGAAGCAGGGTAGCTATTACCCCCGAGGTTGCGAACATTTTGTAAAGGGCAATCTCAAAGACAGCAGACAATGATCTCATTATAGTACCTCACTTTTAAAAGTTAAAAATGCATTATTCATGAAAACGGGGAAAAAGTAAAGGTGCGAAAGAGTCCTGGTGTAACCCCTCGGTGAACGGAGGGGGTGGGGTCGTAGTCCCTGAGCGACTTGCCGGAGCAGTTGGGCACCTGTCAAGGCGAGCAGGCGGAGGAAAGCCAGCCCGATAGAGGCTGGAAGGCTTCCCCGCCTGCGAGTCCTTAGACAGGTCAACTGCGAAGGCCAGGAGCGAAGGGACTACGACCCCACCCTTCACCGAGGCATTACGTCTTGGTTTATTGACAATCTGTTGGAAGCCCTATACTATGACCTCTGTGGTTATAAAATGTAACAAGATGAAAAGGGAGGGTTTTAAAATGACAAGAGGCGTTAGAATGAGTGTCTATGCAATACCCGTTGTCTTAGTTATGGCATTCAGTTTTGCGTTCTTTATTGTCCAGACCTGGGCCGCAGGGGATGCCGCAAAGGGTGAAAAGGTCTACAAGGCCAACTGTGCCGTATGTCATGGAGACAAGGGGGATGGAAAGGGCCCGGGAGGGGCTGCGTTGACCCCCAAACCCACTGACTTCACCAGCCCGGCAGGGATGAAGGGCATTGACGACACAAGGCTGCACAAGTCAATCATAGAGGGCAGGCCTGGGACAGCCATGATAGGATTTGCGAAGACCATGAGCGCCGGCGATATTGAGGATGTGATTGCCTACATTACAACCTTAGGCGGTTTTGGTAAGGTAAAATAGCCCCGTTTTCCTTGAGTGCAAGCGAGACTATGAGCAAAAAGAGCCAGCCACCTTCCAAAAGAAATTTTAAAATTCCTGCCCCGGCACACCCGCAGGAGCGGCATGAGCCGCTGCCCTGGTACCAACCGAAGTCCACTGATGAGGACCCTGAGGCGCTGTTACGCCTCAAGGCCATACTGGCAAGTCCGAGTTACCAGCAGGCCGACCATGATGTTGATTTTCTAAACCGGGACGATACACGCGGACTGCGCCTTCAGCTTGATTATCTTAAACCGGAGTTATTCCTCAGACAGCATGGGATTATCCATACCATCGTTGTCTTCGGCAGTACCCGGATTTCAGAGCCTTCTGCTGCTCAGCGCAAGGTAGCTATGTTGCGCCAGTCCCTTGCCAAAGACCCCGCCGATAAGCTCCTGCAAAGCAGGCTGGGTATAGGGGAACGTATCCTGGCCAAGAGCGGCTACTACGAAATTGCGCGCGAGTTCAGCCGTTTGGTAACCAGCGCCAGACAAAATTCCGGGAGCGGCCGCATCGTCGTAATGACCGGAGGCGGCCCTGGCATTATGGAGGCGGCAAACCGGGGCGCTTATGACTTAGGTGCAAAGTCCATCGGCCTGAATATCAATCTGCCCCATGAGCAGTATCCGAACCCCTATATTACGCCTGACCTATGCTTCCGGTTCCATTACTTCGCCCTGCGCAAGCTCCATTTTCTCCTGCGGGCTAAGGCGCTGGTTGCCTTTCCCGGCGGCTATGGGACATTTGACGAGCTTTTCGAAACTCTGACCCTGGTGCAGACACGCACCATCAGGCCGCTTCCCATAATCCTGGTGGGCGAGGCCTACTGGCGGCAGGCATTCAATGTGGACTTTCTTGTTGATGAGGGTGTGATTGACCCGGAGGACCGCGAACTGCTCTGGTACGCCGAAACGGCACAGGAGATCTGGGACGGCATTCTGCACTGGTACGAGGTGAGCGGGGAACCTCTGTTCCCGGCAGCCTGATCTGCTTCGGCAATCCGGGCACTGCCGGAGTGTCACTGACGGCCCTAAACGGGGCATGCGTGTATGGTGGCACTCCGCATACCTTCTTGCGGCAGGGCAGTTCATATCAGGTTCTACGCCGAATCTGCGAGGATGGTGACGGTGTTTTTGACGACCTCCATGAAGCCGCCGGTGATGACCATGGTGTTCTTTGCACCGCTGGGGTCAGTGATCTCAAGGTTCCCTTGTTTGAGGCTTGTGATGAGGGGGGCGTGGTCTGCAAGGACGCCGAGATAACCCAGATCGCCTGGGGCGATCACAGAGGTTACCTCGCCGTCATAGATCTTTTTTTCCGGCGTTACAATGATGAGTTTGAAATTCTTTGCCACCTGTTTATCTCCGTGTCAGCCCGTATCAGCCCGTATCAGATTGCTTCGACTGACTTCGTCAGTCTCGCAATGACAATGATTGCAGCCTACACCCCGGCCTTCATCTTTTCTGCCTTCTCCGCGACCTCTTCGATCGGTCCCACCATATAGAATGCCTGCTCCGGGAGGTCATCCACCTTTCCCTCGATGATCATCTTAAAGCCCTTGATTGTGTCCTGCAATTTGACGTATTTCCCTGATATCCCGGTAAATGCCTCCGCGACAAAGAAGGGCTGAGAGAGGTATTTCTGGATCTTCCTTGCCCGGGTCACCGTGAGCTTATCTTCTTCCGAGAGCTCGTCCATCCCGAGGATGGCAATAATATCCTGGAGGTCTTTATACCTTTGGAGTATCTTCTGGACGGTACGGGCTACCGCGTAGTGTTCCTCACCCAATATGTTTGGATCCATGATGCGGGAAGTCGAGTCTAAGGGATCTACGGCAGGGTAGATGCCGAGCTCTGCAATCTGTCTTGACAGCACGGAGGTCGCATCCAGGTGGGTAAACGTCGTTGCCGGGGCAGGGTCCGTAATATCGTCGGCAGGGACGTAGATGGCCTGTACCGAAGTGATGGAGCCCTTCTTGGTTGATGTGATTCTCTCCTGGAGCTCTCCCATCTCTGTCCCGAGGCTGGGTTGATATCCCACGGCAGAAGGCATCCTGCCCAGAAGGGCGGACACCTCGGAACCTGCCTGCACAAATCTGAAGATGTTGTCGACAAAGAGCAGCACATCCTGATTCATCTCATCCCTGAAATACTCGGCGACGGTCAGACCTGCAAGGGCTATCCGTAATCTTGCGCCAGGGGGTTCGTTCATCTGTCCGAAGACCAGACAGGCCTTATTGATAACCCCTGACTCTTTCATTTCAAGATAGAGGTCGTTCCCTTCCCTTGTCCTCTCTCCCACACCGGCAAAGACAGAATACCCTCCATGCTCTGTGGCAATGTTTCTGATCAACTCCATGATGATAACGGTTTTTCCGACCCCTGCCCCGCCAAAGAGGCCGATCTTTCCCCCCTTGACATAAGGGGTAAGGAGGTCAATTACCTTGATCCCGGTCTCAAGGATAGAGGCCACCGGCACCTGCTCTTCAAAGGCAGGGCTTGGCCGGTGGATGGGCCACCGATTTTCAGGGTGCGGCACAGGCCCCTTTCCGTCTATAGGTTCCCCAAGCAGGTTGAATATCCTTCCAAGGCCCTGTTCCCCTACGGGCACAGAGATTGGCCCTCCCAGGTCCTGGACCTTCATCCCCCTGACAAGGCCGTCTGTGGATGACATAGCGACACACCTGACAATGTCATTTCCCACGTGCTGGGCCACCTCCACCACGAGATTTATCCCCTTGTCTTTATCCTCGATCTTTAATGCATTCAGGATCGGGGGGAGACCCTCCTGCGGAAAGCGTACATCCACGGTTGGCCCGATCACCTGCACGATGATTCCATAGTTCATAGTAAATCCTCCTTAACTGCTAATTAGAGTCTGTGTATAAACTCACGTTTTTCTGATTCCCGGACATGAAATGTCACCCGGAGTCCAGACATTCTTTCGTTGTTTTGTGCTCTGTTGCTCATGAATAGGATATGTGCCGTCTTTTTCTCGATTTCGGGCATAAGTATCCCTCAAAGCTTTTCTTGTCAGGATCATCTCCTTCCGATCATTGCATCTGAGTTCGCATCTTCGCAAGAAATGCCCCCGTCATAACCCGGATGTTGTAGACAATCACGTTCCAGTATA
>JACRHF010000105.1 GCA_016217665.1 Nitrospirota bacterium
ATCTACAGCCATCTCAGGGAGAAGTGTGCTGACGAGAAAAAACAGGGCGAATCCGACGAACAGTTTATCTACAAGACCCGGAAGAAGGGATTCGGACCTTTCAAGGAGCGGTTCTGGACACTCCCGGAGCCTGTAAAGAAGACCATTGGACAGGAGCTTGAAGACAAACTAGATTTCTTATTCAAGAAATTAAAAGTGGTCAATACCTATGCGATTGTCACAAAATATGTAAAACCTGCGGAGGAATATCCAAAATAGTACTCCGCCCTTCAGGTTAGCCTCCTCAGAAGGCCTTCATCTATTCTTCATTTACGATTGATAGAATCTGAATAAATTCACAATCAATAAATGGAGGATTAAACCATGAATACCAATTTATTCAAGCGGTCTGTGTGGGTCATTGCCATCGCCGGCATTGTCTTTGGACTGATGTCTATAGGTTATTATCAACGGATCAGTGTTACCCACGCCGAGCCAGCGGCCGTCAGTAAAACAGGGGATCCATCCGACTTAGCCGCCGCCGAACAGTTGAGCCGGGCCTTCACCACGGCGGCTGAACAGGTCAATCCATCGGTCGTCACCATATTTACAGAGACAGATATCCGGGGGCAGCAACCCTACATGGGCTCCCCCTTTGAGCAATTCTTCGGAGAAGCGCCTTTTAACCAGTTCTTTCAGGGGCAGCCGCCCCAGGGCCAAGGCCCTGGGAAGTCAAGGCAGATAGGGCTGGGGTCCGGGGTCATCGTGGATGCCAATGGGATCATCCTGACCAATAACCACGTAGTGGATGGCGCTGACGATATTAAGGTCAAACTGATGGACGGACGGGAGTTCGGGGCCAGGGTTAAGGGGAGAGACCCGCAAACGGACTTAGCCGTTCTCACGATCAAGGCCAAAGACCTCCGGCCGATCCGGATGGGGGACTCGGATCAGGCGCGTGTAGGGGAGTGGGTGTTAGCCATCGGTTCTCCCTTTGATCCGCAATTGGAACATACGGTGACGGCAGGGATCATCAGCGGGAAGGGGAGGAGCGGTGTCGGCATCAGCCGGTATGAGGATTACATCCAGACCGATGCAGCGATTAACCCGGGGAATTCAGGGGGTGCTTTGGTCAACCTGAGGGGTGAGCTGATCGGTATCAACACAGCGATTGCCACGCCAACGGGCGGGAATGCGGGGGTTGGCTTTGCCGTTCCTGCCACCCTTGCCCGGAGGGTGATGGAGGATATTGTTGAGAAGGGGAGGGTCGAGCGCGGCTGGCTGGGCGTCTACATCCAGGATGTTACGCCGGAGATGGCCAATGCATTGAAGTTAAATAGTGCGAATGGGGTGATCGTCAGCAAGATCCAGACCGACAGCCCGGCTGAGAAGGCGGGGTTAAAGGAAGAGGATGTCATTTCCAGGTTTAATGCCAAAGAGGTGCACAACTCCGTTGAACTCAGCACCTGGATAGCGGGCACTCATGCAGGGACCTCTGTAACCCTTAAAGTCCTGAGGGAGGGTGAGCCTCTGGATGTGACCGTGAAATTAGGCGAACTCACCCCTGAGGCGCAGCCATTAGCAGAGGGAAAGGACACGGAATCTACCTTAGGGCTTAAAGTCTCCAACATGACCCCTGAACTCAGTCAAAGATACCAATTGCCGGAAAAGGAGGGCGGCGTAGTGGTTACGGGCGTGGACCCCAATGGTCTTGCGGCTGAGAAGGGGTTCAGAGAGGGGGACGTCATCCTGAAGATCAACCGGCAGAAGGTCCATTCAACAGAGGATTTTAACAAGGCAGTCAAAGAGGCTAAGCCGGGAGGGGGGATCCTGTTCTATCTGCATCGGCAAGAGGGGAATCTCTTCCTCGCCCTGACGATACCGGAAAAATAACCGGCAATCGTATTGAAACAGGGGTCCCCTTTGCAAGGGGCCCCTGTTTTTTTTATAATAGGGTTGAAGAAGGGGTGTCCTCATGCGAATACTGGTTATTGAAGACGAAGAAGCGCTGGCCCTGCAGATCCGGCACGTCTTAAATAGCGAGAAATATCTCTGTGATGTCGCGTTTGACGGGATGGAAGGACTGGACAAGATTTTTGACGGGGAATATGATCTCATCATCCTGGATATCCTGCTCCCTAAGATGGACGGGATCCAGGTTTTAAAGGGGATCCGCTCAGAGGGGCTCACGGTCCCGGTCCTCCTCCTGACGGCAAAAGACCGGGTCGAGGATAAAGTCGCAGGACTGGATGCCGGGGCCGATGACTATCTGACAAAGCCGTTTGCCATTCCTGAACTTTTAGCCAGGGCGCGTTCTTTGTTACGGCGCACGAGCGAGGTCAAGTCCTCCACACTAAGCGCCGGAGGGATCGAGGTCAACACGACTACCCACGAGGTCTTTCTCCGGGGGAAACCGGTTCACCTAACGGCCAAGGAATATGCGATGCTGGAATTTCTGCTCTACAATAAAAACAGGGTCCTCTCCCGCCTTTCCATTGCCGAGCATGTCTGGGGAGATACCTTTGACCTCTTTACCATGACAAATTTCGTGGATGTGCACATCAGAAATCTCCGGAAAAAGATGGACGACGACAGGGAAAAGAGGCTGATCCAGACGGTCCGCGGGGTGGGTTATATCATCAGGGATGAGCCATGAAGATCAGGTTCCGGCTCACGCTCTGGTATTTTTCCATCACCCTCGCCATAGTCTTAGTCTTCAGTCTGGGGACCTACTGGGGGATGAGGAGCCTCCTCTTCCGGGCCATTGACGGGGAGCTCAATCTCCTGGCCGATTCCATTGAGAGGACCTATGACCCCTTCTTTAACGAATTTGTAGACCTGATGATCTCGCCAGGCAGCGCGAACCGTTATCTGGAATACTACGTGATCGTCTACAATGCCTCTGGAAAGCCGGTCTTTGTCTCGCCCATGACGCAGGTGATCTCACTCGATATTCCTCTATCGCACGATTCCGTCAGGACAACCTACACGATCAATGCCCAACTTCCGGAGAAGGTCCCATTCTTTCGCGCCGGCAATGGGGGAAAGGTGGCCTTCCGGGCCATCTCCCGTCCGGTGTATTACGAAAACCAGCAGATCGGCCAGGTCATCGTCGGGGTCCCCATCGAACGATTCAACCAATCCCTGGAAAAATTATTGTGGGTCCTTTTGGCCGGGATCGGCCTGACAGGACTGCTCCTTGGGGGAGGCGGCTATTTCCTGACCCGCCAGATGCTGAATCCCATCCATAAGATTACAGAGAAGGCCGATCAGATCAGCCACAGCAATCTTGGCGAAAGGATCACGGTTCACCATAAAGAGGATGAACTGGGACAGCTCTCCATCGTGCTCAATAATCTTCTGGAGCGACTCCAGAAGGCCTTTGACAGCCAGCAGCAATTCATGGCCGATGCGGCCCACGAGCTCAAGACCCCGCTGGCCATCCTCCGGGCCCATTGGGAGGGGGAGCTCAACAATCCGGGACTCCCCCTGGAGATGAAAGAGAAACTGGTCGGGGATATCGAGACCATCAGCCGCCTCAATCACCTGATCAACAATCTCCTCATGCTGACCCAGACAGAGGCCCCGGACTCGAATCTCGATCTTGCGCCTTTAGAGCTGGACAAGCTCCTCCGGGAGGTGATCAGCGATGCGGACATCCTGGCAAGGGCCAGGAATCAGGAGATCCTGATCGTTGAGATGTCTCCGGCCGTGGTCCGTGGAGACAGGGGCCGGCTGTATCAACTCTTTTTTAATCTTGTGGACAACGCCAGCAAGTATACGGCGGAGGGGGGAAAGATATGGGTATCCCTTCACTTGGAAGATAGGTGGGTCCTGGCGGAGATCCGGGACAATGGACCCGGGATCCCTGCTGAAGATCTGCCGCATATCTTTAAGAGATTTTACCGGGTAAAAAAAGACCGCGCCCGGAAGACAGGGGGGAGCGGATTAGGCCTTGCCATCTGTCAGTTGATCACCGAGTCCCACGGAGGGGTCATCGGAGTAGAGAGCACAATAGGCGCCGGCAGCACATTCCGGGTCAAACTCCCGGTGGTTTCAGTGGACTCATGATAAACTGTTACCGAAGGGTTGTTGAATCAAGGTATATGCACGTGCTCTTTTAAGCGAACAATCTTCAACCCCATTGCCTTGATAGAAGCGTCTGTAGCTTTACGTGTCTTTTCGATAAGTTCCGCGGGCGAAAGATCCTTTGTACTTTTATAGTTCTCTTCTCGTGCCTTGTGTATCCACTCAAGAGACTTATACTTCCATTTCTCCATCTCCGGTCACCTCCTCTGGAGAGATTATATCATTAGCATACCCCAAATATTTTATCAATCCCGATTTCTTTTTCACTACTTACAAGGTGTCGTATTTCTTTCCCCTCCCAGGAGTTGGTCCAGTTTTATCCGGGAAAAGTCCGGGTCTGTTAATTGAAAAACATGGCATGACTCATGGATATTGTCCCGGGAGGTCATGATTCTTCCCTGGGTCACAAAAAAAATCATCATGAAGGCGCAGTTTTATCTCCTCCTGGGATGCTGTCTCAAAGAATAGTTCCAACGCTTCGCGAAGATTGTCTCGAGCCTGTTCAACATTATTCCCCTGGATAGCGATATCTAACTCCGGGCAAAGTGATACGTATCCATCACCCTAAACCAGATCCTGTGAATAATCAGCGTGTCGCAAGCAGAAAGATCTCTACCGGAATGATTGCAAAGCCATCTTCCATCTCAAGCCTGTCCCTGGAAATAAGAATTCCTTGTTTAAAGCCAAGCTTCTTTATGGTTCTGAGATCCGGGAACCCCGCATTCTTCTGGTATTTCACCTCCACAGGGAGCAGATCCTTTTCCCTCTTGATTATGAAATCTATCTCTCCGCCGTTTTTCCAGAAAAAGACCCTTGAGTTGAGCCAGTCCGGACGGTCAAACCTATAAAACAGCTCATTTGCAATAACCTGTTCAGTAAGTCTTGCCTTCATGCCAACGCTCGCGAGGGATCTACTCACGTTGTCGTTGTACACAAGCCAGTTGTCCACCCACCCCCAGAGGCTCCATAAGATAAAACTGTCGAGGAAGTATGCCTTTTTCAGTTTCTTGACCCGTGGCCTTCTTGTATTGATATCTATCTGGTAAAGGGTTTTGAGGACAAAGGAATCCTCCATGGTCTCCATGTATTCAGAGACCGTTTTATGGGTGGCAACGCCAATCTTTTTTGCTATCGTCTCCCATCCGAAGGCAGAGACGGCTATCGTTATCAGCTCATTGATTATCTGCCGCGCTGTTCTCTCGTTCCTGCCGGCCTTTGAGATATCCCCCCGCAGCCACTGCTGGTATAGTTCATAAACAGCATACCCGATTTCATGCTCCGGGAAGTATGCATTGATAGCAGTAATAAATCCGCCGGTAGTAAGGAACTGTTCATAGAGTATTGCGAGTTCACTGAGATGAGGCTGCAGTGAAAGCAATGTCTTAAAGGCGGTCTGATCGAGGCTGAAGATATCCATGCCGCCTGCAAGCTCTCCGTCGAAGCGTGCAAAGAGATCTGGATTTATCAGACTCACATATTCCCTGAATGTCAGTGGAAGCATGATCTTGTCCGGGCCTCCTGTCTTGCCGCGTCTGCCGGGCAATCGCTCCATGCCCTTCCTCAGGTCCGTAGCATTTGAGCCGGTCAGCACGATGCCCGCCTGTGAGAGCTTCCCGGCGTCAACGAGGTATTTTATCCCCTTCTGCCACTTTATTACGGATGTGACCTCATCGAGGAAGATGTAGAGCTTTTTCTTCTGTAAGTTCAGCTTCTTTATATAATCAAGGTATGTCTCGAGGAGTTCTATGAGTTCCTTATAGTCATCAATATTATCGCAGGAGTAGTACATCACCTGCTCTTTGAGAACCCCCTCTTTCTTCAGGAGATCATTAATCAGTATTTTAAGCGCCGTGGTCTTCCCAACCTGCCGGGGGCCGCGAAGCGTATATACCACAAAGCGGTCAAGGTCGAATTCCTCCAGCACCCGGGGCCGCCACCTGAACCTCTGCGCATTCATCTCCCTGATTTTCGGATCATGGCTTATGAGGCTCTTATCCTGCCACCATATATTCTGATTGATTATCCGGTTTATCATGATATTTATAATATCATATTATTAATTAATATGATATTATAAATATCAGAATATCTTACTTCCAGGGGTACTCTGACTGAACCAACAAAGATCAGGAGTATCTGCTTAAAATTCTATCCCGAAAAAGAAACTAAACGGCATCACAAGGGTATGCTTATCTATGGCAACTATCTCTGTCCCAGGATATAGGAGGACGGACATTAGATGCCTCCCCTTCAAGTCCCTGGCACAGTCCTTAAGCCCTGAAAGGTCAATGTCCTCCAGTTTATGAGACCATTTTACTTCAACTGCAATAATCTTTTCCCCACGCTCCAGAATAAAATCAACCTCCCTTCCGGCATAGGTTCGCCAGTAATATAGCTGATACCTTGCATCAGCGAGAGAGATGAGCTTTTTCAGTTCCGCCGCCGCCCATGTCTCCACCATATTCCCGACTCTTCCCTGTCTTTCAAGGGTCTTCCAGTCCTCGGCTGCAGAAAGATGGCAGGCCATACCGCTGTCACCGAGATAGAGTTTCGGCATCTTTATCAGCCTCTTGCCTATATTCACAAAATAAGGCCTGTCAAAGTATATCTGGTAGGTGACTTCAAGAAGGTCTATATATCTCCTGAGTGTCGTAAAGGAAAGACCCAGCTCCCTTGATACCTCTGAAAAGTTGATGATCTGTCCTGTCCTGAATGAAAGGAGGTTCAAAAGCCTATTGAAATCCGGCAGGTGTTCTATGGCCGCTAATTCCCTTATGTCTCTTTCAATATAGGTCTGTCTGTATGAATCAAACCAGCGTCTCCGCGCCTTAACCGAGGTAATCAGGGAAGGCTGTGGATAGCCACCGGCAATTATTAGTTCCTTGATCTCTTCCTTTCTGTCTGAGAAAGAATGTCTCTTCCATTTCTTAAGCAGCGCCGCCGTATTTATACCCTCCCTGAAGAGGTCCCCCAGGATTGCTGAGGGCTCCTTATCGCATATCTCCGACCACATAAAGGGGTGCAACTCGTGAAGCGCTACTCTTCCTGCGAGGGTTTCGGATACCTTTGTGAGGGTCATCAGGTTGGCAGAGCCGGTGAGGAGATACTGTCCAGGTTTACGATTCTTGTCCACTAAGACTTTTATGGCGCGCATAAGATCGGGTGCCCTCTGGACCTCGTCTATTATCGCCGGAACAGGCGTTCCGCTTATGAAACCATCCGGGTCATTTAACGCCGCATCCAGGACGACGCGGTTATCGAGTGTAAGGTAGGCAGCGTTCCATCCTCTCCCTGACAGCTCCTGGGCCAGGGTGGATTTGCCGACTTGCCTTGCCCCCGTAAGGAGGACGACGGGAAAATGTCGGAGGGAATCAATAATATCCGAAGACAGGTGCCTTTTAATCACGCTGACAATTTAACCACTTGGGGGTGAAATTGTCAACAGGCTTGCGGCGTCCCCCGGTAAAAAGGGGCTTGTTATTTTTCTCTGGAATGGGTATAGTGCTAAAATTCGTCATTGGAAAAGGGGGCCCCGGGGGATTTGATCGGGGAACATGAAAATGTCATTCCCGCGCAAGCGGGAATCCAGAACGCAGGCAAAGGTCTGGATTCCCACTTTCGTGGGAATGACGGGTACTTAGAGGGGTTTTCGAGATGAAACGATACAGGCTAACACAAGGGGTTGTCTGGTTTTTTATTTTAGGCATTCTAACAAGCGCAGTGTCGCCGGTCTTTGGGGAATCGGAAAAAGGAGAAGAAAAAGGAGAAATAGTTATGACCGTTTCAGGAGGTAAAGAGGTTTCAATCGAATATACCCTTAAATTAGAAGATCAATCTGTCGTGGATACCAATGTGGGCGGGGCCCCGCTGGTCTATGTGCAGGGCTCCCACCAGATCATCCCTGGCCTTGAAAAGGCGATGGAGGGGATGAAGACCGGTGAGAACAGACAGATTACGGTCAAGCCGGAAGAGGGTTATGGGAAGGTAGAGGCAGAGGCCCTGGTAGAGGTGGCTAAGAAGCAGGTCCCGCCGGACGCCCAGAAGGTCGGCGCGCAGCTTCAGGGACAGAATGAACAGGGACAGGTCTTTACGGCGCGGGTTTCAGAGGTGAGGGACGAGACGGTCCTCCTCGATTTCAACCACCCGCTCGCCGGCAAGACCCTCTATTTTGATATCAAGGTGCTGAACATCAAGGAAGTCCAGTAATCCCCGTTTTGCTCGGTAATTTCCGATAAAATAGCAGGCAAATGCTCATCCTGTCATTCCCACGCAAGTGGGAATCCAGTGCTTTGCAATGGTCTGGATTCCTGCTTCCTCAGGAATGACGAAGAAATTGCTTAGATACCCTTTCGTCAATGTCTGTTTACGGGAGTCGAAGAATCACGACAACGGCGGATATAGAGATGGCGGTTGCCCCTCCATAGCACAGGAGCGGGAGGATCGCATTCAGCCACCCGATCCTCAGGTCTTCGAGGGTCATCCGGATGCGGTGGGCCGCATGGTAGAGCGGGAAGACGATCAGGGCCAGGAAATAGATCCTGACGATGGGGGAGCTGAGGAGTCCGGCAAAATTTTCATATTGGAGCATGTCCTTGGGGAGTATGCCGGCAGGGATCAGCACCCCCTGGATCAGGATGTGGGCCGGGAACAGGAAGGCCGCAATGGCCCCGCCCAGGCCAAAGAGCGACCACCAGAGGGGTTCCAGCGATTTAATGAATTTAATAAGCCCCATATTTCATCCTCATCAAAATATCCAATAGAAAATCCCGATCGAGGCCGCGATCCAGACAACATAATTGATGGCCGTGACCGCGCCGGGGGATAATGGACCGCTCCCAAAGATGCGGCCGGAGATCTTAAACCATGTCACCATGTGGTATAACACAAACGCCCCTATAACGAGGTGCAGCACGAGACTTCCCCCCGACAGGGACCTTGCCAGCAGGGCATTGTACCTGTCGGCGCCCTCTGACAAGGCCCAGAGCTGTCCAAGCAGGCAGATGGCGTAGAGGGCCACAAAGACGCTGCTCCATTCCCTGATCATGAAGAGGATAGTAGAGCGCTGTTTCAGCCACCACGTGTTCGGGATAGGCCGTCTGTAGGTCCTGGTCACTTCGGGCGACGGTGATGTGTTTGGAGTATTCATTCTCCCTTTCCTCCCTTTAAGAAGGAGAAAAACCAGCTCACTGCCGAATTGACCTTTGTCCTCTGGATTGCGGCAGAGGGATCCACGTGCTTGGGGCAGACCTCTGTGCAGTCCCCGACTACGGGACATTTCCAGACGCCATTTTCAGCGGCGACGACCTTCCTCCGGTCCTCTCTCCCCTGATCCCTCGAGTCGTTGTTGTAGCGATAGGTCAGGGCAATGGCCGCAGGACCCAGAAAATCAGAATGTAATCCATAGGCAGGACAGGCCGCATAGCAGAGGGTGCAGTTGATGCAGAGACTCTGCTGGTAGTAAGACTCCATCTGTGCCGGGGTCTGCAGATATTCGCTTGAGGTATCCTCATCATCCTTTTTATTCTCCCGGATGATCCAGGGTTTTACAGACCTGAGTTTATCCATGAAATCGGTGAGGTCCACCACAAGGTCTTTGATGATCGGGAAGTTTGCCAGCGGTTCCAGGGTGATCTCATTGGGGTGAAACTCATTGAGGTACGTAGAGCATGTCAGCCTTGGGGTGCCATTCACCATCATCCCGCAGCTCCCGCAGATCGCCATGCGGCACGACCACCGGTAGGAGAGAGAGCCGTCTACCTCGGCCTTGATATGATTCAGGGCATCCAGGATGCTCCAGTCCTTCTGATAAGGGATGGTGAAGGTCTGCGGCCTGTATTCATCCCCCTTGTCCGGCCTATTATCCGGCCCATTATCCGGATTATAGCGCCAGATGGTCAGTTTAATCTGATCTGCCATGACTCCTTCCTTAGTACTTCCTCTCTTCTGGCTGCCATTTTGTAATCGTCACCGGCAGCTTTTCCATCCTGGGTCCATCCGGGGTCTGGTATGCCAGGGAGTGGTGAAGAAACTGCGCGTCATCTCGATTGGGATAATCCTTTCTCGCATGTCCGCCCCGTGACTCTTTGCGGTTGAAGGCGCCGAGGGCGACCACATGGGCCACCTCCAGCATGTTATCCATTTCCATGGCCCCGACCAGCTCTGTATTGAATACCTGGCTCTGTTGGGTCAGGCGGATCCGGTTAAACCGCTCCTTGAGCCGCTGAATGGCCTCGATCCCTTCCCTGAGCCCCTCTTCTCTCCTGTAAATTCCGACCTTCTCATCCATCGTTTTTCGCAGATCCGAGAGGATTGCCCCAACCCGTTCTGTCCCATTCTCAGTCCGGATATAACGCCTCTGGATGAAATCCATCTTCTCTTTGGCTAAGGACTGAAGCCTCTCAGAGGCGCACGGTTTGGCCTGCCGGGCATACTCTGCCGCAGTCCTTCCGGCCCTCGCACCGAAGACGAGGATCTCGGCTAATGAGTTAGAACCAAGGCGGTTGCCCCCGTGGATACTCACACAGGCCCCCTCACCCGCGGCGTAGAGTCCTGCAAGCGGGGTCTTCCCATCCTTGTCCGTATGAACTCCGCCCATGGTGTAGTGCATGGTTGGCCGTATGGGGATCGGTTCATAAACCGGGTCCATCCCTGCAAAGTCAATGCAGAGTTCCCGCACCATCGGGAGTTTCTCCATGATCTTTGCCTCGCCAAGGTGCCTTAAATCCAGGTGGACATAGGAGCCGTAAGGTCCGTCCAATCCTCTCCCTGCAAGGATCTCTTCCATGATGGAGCGGGAGACAATATCCCGCGGGGCCAGTTCCATCTTGCTCGGGGCATACTGTTCCATGAACCGCTTGCCGTCCTTATTAAAGAGATAGCCCCCTTCTCCACGGCTTGCCTCTGTGATCAGGATCCCGTTCTTAAGAAGCCCTGAAGGGTGGAACTGGATGAACTCCATATCTTTGATGGGCGCCCCTTCACGATAGGCAAGGGCCGCGCCGTCTCCGGTCTTGATCCCGGCGTTACTGGTGAAGGCATAGATCCTCCCGACGCCTCCGGTGCAGAGGATCACGGCCTTGGCAGCAAGGATATGAAAGGTCCCCTGCCGGATATTGAGGGCCAGGACTCCCCCGATCTTTCCATCATCTACAAGGAGTCCGGCGACAAACCACTCATCATATCGTTTCAGATTGTCATATTTCAGCGAGGTCTGAAAGAGGGCATGGAGGAGGTGAAAACCGGTCTTGTCTGCTGCATGAAGCGTGCGCTTCTGGCTCATCCCGCCGAACCAGCGCACGGCGATGTGCCCGTCTTCCTCACGGTTCCAGGGACAGCCCCACCGTTCTATCTGGATCACCTCTTTGCTGGCATCCCGGACAAAGGCCTCTACCGCATCCTGGTCTGCCAGAAAGTCGCTCCCCTTGATCGTATCAAAGGCATGGAGGTCATGGTTGTCGTTGTCTTTGATTACCGCGGCGCATCCCCCCTCTGCAGCGACAGTGTGGCTCCGCATGGGATAAACCTTGGAGATGACGGCTGTTTTTAAGGAAGGATAGGCGTGGGCAATGGCAATGCCGGCGCGAAGGCCTGCGCCGCCGCCGCCAACGATCAGGATGTCATGGGATAAAACGTCCATACGATTACTCCTCGATGACCTTTATCTGAACCTTCCTGTCTCTTGGCCCGTCAAATTCACAGAAAAAAACCGACTGCCACGTGCCGAGAACAGGCTCGCCCTTATCAATCATGATCTGTACAGAGGAACCAACGATGCTTGTCTTGATGTGTGCCGCGGAATTCCCTTCCGCATGGAGATAGGCGCTCTCCAAGGGTATGAGCTCGTCGAGCTTGTCGATAAAGTCCCTCATGACGTCCGGATCGGCCCCTTCATTTATCGTAATTCCTGCAGTCGTATGGGGAACAAATATCGTACATAAGCCTTCTGTTACGCCGAGATCATGTATGACCCTCCTGACCTCACGGGTTATATCTACGGCCTCAATCCTCTTTCTTGTCTTTACAGCAAGGATTGTAATCATATATTTATGGCAATTATGATGTCAAGGATTTTTTTACGACTTTTTACGAAGCCGCCAAAACTTACTTCTGCCACCGGAGGTTCGGTTTTTTCACGGCCATGGCCTCGTCGAGCCGCCTGACGACCCGGGTGTGCGGGGCGTTCTTGACTAAGTCCGGATCGGTCTCGGCCTCTTTGGCAATGGCGATCATGGCGTCGCAGAAGGCGTCGAGGGTCTCCCTGGACTCGGTCTCTGTCGGTTCGATCATGATGGCCTCGTCAATGATGAGTGGGAAGTTCACCGTGGGCGGGTGGAAGCCATAGTCCTGGAGGCGTTTGGTGATGTCCCACGCGTGCACCCCTTTGGTCTTCTGATATTTCGCAGAGAAGACACACTCGTGCATGCAGGGGACATTGTTGAGGATGTAATAGTGATCCCGGAGGCGCTTTTTGATGTAGTTCGCATTGAGGACCGCGTTCTCGCTCACCTCTCTCAGTCCCTTAGCCCCCAGCCTTCGGATATAGGCATAGGCCCTGACGAGGATGCCGAAGTTTCCATAGAATCCATGGACGCTCCCGATGCTATGGGGTCTGTTATGGTCGAGAGAGTATCTGTCGCCCTCTTTTTCTATGGTAGGAACAGGAATAAAGGGGGCCAGTTTTTCAGTGACACCGATCGGTCCTGCCCCAGGCCCGCCGCCTCCGTGCGGGGTAGAGAATGTCTTGTGGAGATTGAAGTGCACCACGTCAAAGCCCATGTCCCCGGGCCGCACAATCCCAAGGAGGGCGTTCAGATTGGCGCCGTCCATGTAGAGGAGGACGCCGGCATCGTGGGCCAGCCTGGATATCTCCAGGATGTCCTTCTCAAACAGGCCGAGGGTATTCGGGTTTGTCAGCATGAGCGCTGCACAATCGGTATCCAGGACCTTCTTTAGCTCTTCGACATCTACCAGCCCTTCTTTGGTCGATTTGATCACGATGGGCTCATAACCGGCTAAGGCCGCACTGGCAGGGTTTGTCCCGTGGGCAGAATCCGGGATGATCACCTTATGCCTCGGATTGCCGTGCGCCTCATGATAGGCCCTGATCACCAGCAGTCCGGTCAGCTCCCCGTGGGCGCCGGCGACAGGCTGTAGAGACACCCTGGCCACCCCTCCGATCTCCTTAAGGAATGCCTCAAGCTCATACAGGAGCCTCAGGGCGCCCTGAGAGAGTCCTTCAGGCTGAAGGGGATGGGCATTCATGAGCCCAGGCGTCTTTGCCGCCTCTTCATTGACCTTGGGGTTGTATTTCATGGTGCAGGAGCCGAGCGGATAGAAGCCCAGATCCACCCCGTAGTTTAACCGGGATAGATTAGTAAAATGCCGTATCAGCTCGATCTCGCTGACCTCCGGGAGGCTTAGAGGCCGATCGGCGATGATCTCCCGGGGCAGGAGGTCCTGGAGTTTTGCCTCCGGAACGTCTAAGTCCGGCAGGGAATAGGCCCTGCGGCCCGGCGCCCCTTTTTCAAAGATGAGTTTTTCCGGCATTTCTTCCATCCTCTTCCCGCATTATTTCTTGCTTCTTACTTCTGACTTCTTGCTTCTAACTTCTTGCTTCTAACTTCTTACTTCTCCTAATACCTTCACCAGCCTGTCTATCTCCCCGCGCGTCCGCTTCTCGGTTACGCAGAAGAGGATATGATCCTTAAGCTCCGGATAGTATGTGCCCAAGTCCAATCCGCTCAATATCTTCTCAGACAACAGCCGCTCCTGAACCCCCTTTGGAGAGACCGGCGTCTTCACCACAAACTCTTTAAAGGATGGTGCTGTGAAGGGTACGGAGTAGCCTTCGATCCTGCTGATCTTCTGTCTCGCATAAGCGGCCTTCTGAAGGCAAAGGCCGGCCACATCCCTCAATCCCTGCCTCCCCATCGCCGCCATATAGACGGTGGCGGCAAGGGCTACCAGGGCCTCATTGGTGCAGATGTTTGATGTCGCACGCTCCCTCTTGATGTGCTGTTCCCTCGTCTGAAAGGTCAGACAGTAGCCCCTCTTTCCCTCACTATCTACCGTGGCCCCCACGACCCTGCCGGGCATTTTCCGGACATGCTCCATCTTTGTGGCAAAAAAGCCGAGATAAGGCCCGCCGAAGTTGAGAGGGATTCCCAGGGCCTGACCTTCTCCGACGACCAGATCAGCGCCTAACCCTCCGGGAGACTTGAGCAGGCCAAGGGCGATGGGGTCCGCAACCGCCACGGCTATTGCACCGGCCCTGTGGGCGGCCTCGATGATTCCCTTAACATCCTCGATGCACCCGAAGAAATTGGGATATTGTATAATGACCACAGCAGTCTTGTCAGACAGTGCTTTTGAAAGCCTGTGCAAATCTGTAACCCCATGACCCGAACCCACGGTGTGCACCGGATGTTTTAATCCAAACAGATAGGTGTCCAGCACCTCCCGGTATCTGGGATTGACCGTGGAAGCAACCACGATCTCTTCCCGCTTTGTGATCCGGGTGGCCATCAGGGCCGCCTCTGCCATGGCTGAGGCCCCGTCATACATCGAGGCATTGGCTACCTCCATCCCTGTCAGTTCACAGATCAGGGTCTGATATTCATAGATAGTCTGGAGGGAACCCTGGCTCATCTCGGCCTGATACGGGGTATACGCGGTGTAAAACTCGGAGCGGGATAGGACATGGGGCACGATACTTGGTATAAAATGATCATAGGCGCCGGCGCCGAGAAACGAGGCATACTCCGACGTATTCGCATTCGTTCCTCCGAGGGTGTGCATCTCTGCGAGAAGCTCGAGCTCGGAAATGGGTTCCGGAAGGGCCAGATCCCTTTTAAGCCTGAGACCGGCAGGGATATGACTCAGGAGGTCTTCTATGGAAGAGACGCCGATGGCCCTCAGCATCTCCTTCTGATCTCCGGCTGTATTCGGGATGTATTCCATCTACTCCTTGCTGCGTCCCTTTCTGTAGAATGGAAGTTCAACGACCTGCGCCGGGGCCACCTTGCCGCGGATATCTATCAGGATCTCTGTTCCGGGCATGGAATATTGTGGAAGGACAAACCCAAGCCCGATGCCCTTTTTGAGGGTGGGGGAAAAGTTACCGCTTGTGACCACCCCGAGGGTCTTGCCGTTGGAGTAGATGCGATAGCCGTGCCTGGCTATCCCCTTTTGCAGTAACTCAAAGCCAACGAGCCTTCTCTCAATCCCCTCTGCTTTTTGTTTCAGGATCGCCTCTTTTCCGATAAAATCCTCTTTTCCAAGATCAACCGCCTTTTCAAGGCTGCACTCCAGCGGGGAGGTGGTATCATCCATATCACTCCCGTAGAGGAGATAGCCCATCTCTAAGCGCAGCGTGTCACGGGCGCCGAGTCCTGCAGGCCTTATGCCAAGGGATTCTCCCTGCTTCATGACAGCGTCCCATATCCCGGGGGCGATGATGGAGGGGAGAAAGAGTTCATATCCCCGTTCGCCTGTAAACCCTGTCCGCGCGATGTAGGAGTCCATGCCCCCCAACCGGGCTGAAACGAAGTTCTTCAGTTTGACCGGAGAGAGCTCGACATCGGTAAGCCCCTGAAGGATCTCTAAGGACTTGGGCCCCTGGATGGCGATCTGTGCGATGCTCTCACTGATATCTTCTATATTAACGCCGGCAAACTTGCCAGAGTGGGTCTTGATCCAATTCAGGCACTTCTCCCGGTTGGCGGCATTCACGCATACCAGGTATGAAAACCGTTCAAGCTTATAGATAATCAGGTCATCGATGACCCCGCCCTGCGGCGTGCAAAACAGGGTATAGCATGCCTGGTTCGGACGGAGTCCTGAGATGTCTGCTGTTGAGAGATACTGCAGAAGGGCCTTGGCGCCCTGGCCGTTTACCTGGAATCGGCCCATGTGGGAGACATCGAAGAGCCCTGCCGCGGTCCTCACGGCCTTATGTTCTTCAAGCACGCCGGAGTAGGATACCGGCATCTCCCATCCTGCAAATTTTACAAACTGGGCATTCAGGAATTCATGTCTTGAGTAGAGTACGGTCCTGTTCACTGAATATTTCCCTTCCTTTTTTATAAGTTTTCTACTATAACCTGAAACAGACAAAAATATCAAGAGGGAGAATAGTCTCCGATGGCATGGTTGCAGATTTCTCTTATCTCAGACCCTGATAATCTGGAGAGGGTCGAGGAGGCATTGACAGAGGCCGGTGCGCTGGCGATTACGCTGATGCATCCTGACGGCAAACCCTTTCTCATAGAAGAATCCCGCCGTCTAAATCCTGGAAATGGCCCTGAAGAATCCCCCCCTTTATTAAAGGGGGGCAAGGGGGGATTATCCCCCAGGATCCGGATCACAGGACTCTTCGCCTCCGGCCTTGACATTGATTCAGTGGTGCGCCATTTAATGTCTGCCCTAAAGACGGATTCCTTGCCCGGCCTTGAGGTGGAATCTCTTGAAGACCGTAACTGGGCCCTTGCCTGGATGGATCACTTCCGGCCCATGCCGTTTGGCAAGCGACTCTGGGTCTGTCCTGAGGGTTACGATTTTCCTGACCCGTATGCCGTAAACATCGTGATGAACCCAGGGCAGGCATTCGGCACAGGGACTCACCCGACCACAGCGCTGTGTCTGGAATGGTTGGAGGGGGTGGGTCTTGAAGACCTGGATGTCATTGACTATGGGTGCGGGTCCGGCATTCTGGCCATCGCCGCGGCAAGGCTGGGGGCAAGGCATGTGTGGGCCGTGGATGATGACCCGCAGGCGCTCCTGACCGCGCAGGAGAATGTCCGGAGAAATGGCGTTGACGCCGCTGTGTCCATCCTGCCGCCCGAATCCCTTGGCGGCGTGCAGGCCGATGTCATTGTGGCGAATATCCTGGCCCGTCCCCTGATCGTCCTGGCGCCGCGCTTTGCCGGCCTTTTGCACCCCAACGGCAGGGTAGTCCTGTCAGGCATCCTGCAGGAACAGGCAGACGAAGTGGCGCAGGCATACGGAGCGTGGTTTCACATGGAGCCGCCTGTCACCCGTGATCCCTGGGTGCGCATCGAAGGGAATTCTACGCCAGACCACACAGAAACATGAAAATACCCTCCCCGTCGACTGGGAGAGTGGGGGGAGGGACAAGGGTGGGGATGGGGTTTTTCAGATGAATCGTCATGAGCCAGGAGCTCACAAAGGGGCATGAAAATGTCAATCGTGTCATCCTGAACTTGTTTCAGGATCTTAAACGTAGCAAGGTTAGGAGATCCCGAAACGAGTTCGGGATGACAATGGGGTATGACGGGGAGGTGGTATTTTCGAGTGAATTACGTATGGTGTCCCCCGAATTCTACTTCTGCATTGTCTCATAGAGCAAAGTCTCTTATAATAGCCCCATGTCTCAAGAACCTTCACAATTGTTGGTGGAATATCTCCCGCTCCTTCCCAGGGGAAAGGCCCTCGATGTGGCTATGGGGAAGGGGAGGAATGCGTTGTTCCTGGCCTCTCATGGTTTTGAAGTGATAGGCCTTGAGAGGGATGAGGAGGCCATCCATGCCTGCCTGACTGAAGCAAAGAGACTGGGTGTTCATCTGGATGCAAGACACACAGACCTAAAAGACCTGGATTCCTGCCGGATCGAAAAGGCTGCCTACGATGTTGTCATGTGTTTTTACTATTTACAGAGGAGTCTGATTCCTCACATAAAAGAGGCGGTTAAACCTGGCGGCGTCCTCTTATATGAGATCTTCCTGATTGACCAGCATCTTAGGACCGGCCACCCGCGGCGCCGTGAGTACTGCCTGGAGCATAACGAACTCCTCCGACTCTTTTCCGGTCTCCGTGTCCTCTTCTACCATGAAGGCCAGGATGCCAAGGGGATATACAAGGCCAGCCTCGTGGCACAGCGGTCCCTGTAATCCGAATTAGCCTAAACCTCTATGGTCTTTCTCTCCTCATTCTTTACGCTATTGAAGATATTTAGAGCCTGTGCGACTGTCCCGTTTTCATGGATGATATGCCGGAGCGCCCGGATTGTCGGCACCGGATGCGGGCTCTGCCAGATGTTTCTTCCGAGGTTCACACCGATGGCGCCCCTCTGCATCCCGTCGTGGACAAATTCAAATACCTCCCTCTCTGTGTCTACCTTCGGTCCTCCGGCGATCACAACCGGGACAGGACAGCCATTCACGACCTTATCAAAGTCTTCACACCAGTAGGTCTTGACAACCTTGGCGCCAATCTCAGCGGCGATCCTGCAGCAGAGGCCGAGGTAACGGGCGTCCCGTTTCTCAAGCTCCCTTCCAACCGCGGTGACGGCCATGACAGGGATGCCGTACCTTTCTGCCTCATTGACAAGATTTCCGAGATTCGACAGGGTCTGGTGTTCATAGTCGCTGCCGATGAATACCGACATCCCCACTGCCGAGGCATTCAGCCGGACGGCCTCTTCGATAGATGTGGTGATGGTCTCATTGGCAAGATCCTTCCCCACCATGCTGGTCCCGCCGGATACCCGCAGGATAATCGGAATGGTCTCTGCCGGCGATACACAGGCGCGCAATACCCCTCTGGTCACAAACAGGGCGTCACTGTAAGGAAGGAGCTGTTTTATGGTCTCCCCCGGTTTCTCCAGCTTTGAGGTCGGCCCCTGGAAATATCCATGATCAATCGGCATAAGCATACATCTGCCGTTCGGTTTAATAATCCGTGATAAACGATTCTTCATCCCCCAGTCCATTGTGACAGCCTCCTTTTTCTTAGCCATAGGGGACAGATTTCAAATCTGTCCCCGAACAAGCGCTATTTTTGTGGTTTTACGATAACCTTGATGGAGTCCCGGCCTTCCGCAACCAGTTTAAAACCCACCACGGCCTCCTCCAGGCTCAACCTGTGTGTAATCATCTCCGCTACCTGCACCCTCCGGCTCTGTATCAGGTCCACGGCGGTAACATGGTCTGCGCGATTCCCTGCATAGGAGCTTGTCAGCGTGACCTCGTTCCGGAAGAGGAGATCATTGACAGAGATCGGGAGGGTGACCCCTTTATCTGTTGCCGCAAAAAAGAGGACCGTCCCTCCCCGATCCACGGACTGAAGCCCCTGGTTCATGGCCACAGGGGCGCCGGCGCATAGGATCACTAAGTCTGCAAGCCTGCCTTCATTGATCTCCCGCAGTGCGTCCGGCGTATAATCCTTTGCGTCAAAGACATGGGCCGCCCCAAACCGCCTGGCCGCATCGAGCCGGTATTTGGAGATGTCCGTCGCCACGATGCGTCCTGCCCCCAATGCCTTTGCGAGATTGATATGGAGTATCCCTGAGATGCCGCTCCCGATCACCAGCACCGTACTCCCTGGCCGCAGGCCGGCTAATCGTTGCCCTCGGAGGACGCAGGCCAGGGGCTCTACAAAAGATCCCTCTTCAAAGGAGACCCCATCCGGCAGGAGATAGACGCCGCGGTCCACATTGATGGCCGGAAGGAGGACATATTCAGCGAACCCTCCAGGATAGAACTTTGTCGTGCGCAGGGTGTCGCACACCGTGTGGTGACCATTCAGGCAGTAATGGCAGGTATTGCACGGGACATGGTGAGAGGCAGAGACCCGGTCGCCTTGTTTGTATTGTCTGACGCCGGCTCCGACCTCGGCAACCTCGCCGGCGATCTCGTGGCCCAGCACCAGCGGCGCCTTGTGAATCCGGTACCACTCCATCACATCGCTGCCGCAGATGCCGCTGGCCATGATCTTGATCAGCATCTCGCCGGGACCTGCTTTGGGGACAGGAATCTCCTCGACGCGGACATCCTTGTTGTTATAGTACATGGCAACGCGCATGAGACTCCCTCAGTAAATAGTGATTCAAAAAATTAGCACAAATCAGGGGAAAAATCTATCCCTCTGGCTTATTGTTTTTGTCCAGCGGCCTCTGCGTCACGGACCAGTGATGGATCGGGGGTGATATGAAGTTCGACCCGGCGATTCATGGCCTTCCCTTCCGGCGTGTCATTCGATGCCACGGGTTCATCGAAACCCATTCCGACCGTTTTCATGCGGCTGGCCTTGACTCCCTGACTGACCAGAAAGACCTGGACCGAATTGGCCCGTCTTTCGGAAAGGTCCTGATTATAAGAGGCCAAACCCACATTGTCGGTATGCCCCACGATGGCGACCTCAGTCTTGTCATACTTTTTGAGGACCTCGGCGATCTTGAGGAGACCATTCCGCGATTTGGGCTTTAGCATGGATTGACCGGTATCGAACAGGATCTTGTCCCGCATTGTGACCCTGATCCCATCTTCCGTCCGTTGAACATCGGCCACGGACGCCAGTTCCTGGGCCTGTTTATCCATGTAGTTCCCGATCAGTCCTCCGGATGCGGCTCCGAGAATCCCACCGATCAATGCTCCTTTCCCGGCGCTATGTTTTCCGCCGATCATGGCCCCGGCGGCAGCTCCTCCAAGACCACCGATCAGAACCCCCTTTTGCGCGCGGGACATCGAGGCACATCCGGACTGAGTGACACTGACAAGCAACAGAGCAATCCCCGTCAAAGCAACAATCTTTAACCGACCTTTCGTCAAAACCACGTCTGTTCCCCCTTGAAGCGTATGATGATCCATTGTAACTTTCTTTTTCTGAGGTTAAGGTAGCAGGATGAGATTTTGCTGTCAACAGGAATTTTGCTTTTGATGAAAGAGGCAGGTGCCCTTTAAAATTTGAGGGTTTTATTGTATATTTATGGAGTATAATAATAAAAAATATGATAACTCTTATAGCTTTTATCGGATTGATGTGTTTTCTATTGGGATATGTATTTTACGGAAGATACCTTGACAGAAAGTATGATATTAATAACGGAAATCTGACACCATCCCATGCAATGCATGATGGGGTTGATTACGTCCCGGCAAGACCTTCTGTGCTTTTAGGCCATCATTTTTCTTCAATTGCTGGCGCAGGGCCTATTGTAGGGCCCATTGTTGCCGGTATCGCTTTTGGATGGTTACCAACCCTCGTATGGATTATACTGGGTTGCATATTCTTCGGTGGTGTACATGATTTTTCAAGCCTGATAGCCTCGGTCAGGCATAAGGGATTCTCGATTGCAGAAATAGCCAACCAATATATAACTAAA
>JACRHF010000110.1 GCA_016217665.1 Nitrospirota bacterium
ATAATACCAGGCGGTATCCAATATGTACTTTTCAAACACATTGTCACCCCCGAGGAATGAATCCGCATACTCTACGGAGAGGCTATTTTTATTCCCTGAATGAGGGTCCCAGTAATTGTCCCTCGTGTCTCTCGCCGCGGATGTGGTAATGCTCCCTGTCCTTGATTCCCCAATCTTCAGGGTAGAGGTGGAAGGCGGGGTCCCGGTGACTGTAATATTCTGGATGCCATAGGCAATATTGCCGCTCCAGTACTCCCCGAACGAACGGCCAAGCCCGATATTTCCCCCTGTACTGTTGATGTTATAGGTATTAAAAGACCTTACCGTATCAAAGAGATTAACGGTGAGTGAGGTCGGCGTGTCCAATAACCACGGTTCTTTAAAAGTGAGGTCATAACTGGTCCTCAGTTCGCCAAACTCCCCCTTGAGTTTTAAAAGTTCTCCTTTGCCGAAGAGATTTCCCTCTGTAAGGTCCAGCATCCCGACAAATCCATACACAGAACTATAGCCGCCCCCCATACTGAATGCCCCGGTGGGCTTTTCCTTTACCTTAACGTTCAGATCCACCCTGTCCTTGCTGATCTTCTCCGGTACGACCTCGATGTTTTCGAAGTAATTGAGATTGTTCAGACGTTGAAAACTCCTTTTGAGGGCAGAGGTGTTAAGGTAGTCCAGTTCATCCAGCCGTATCTCCCTCCGTATCACCTTATCTCGAGTCTTTTCATTTCCTCCGATATTGATCCTCCGTATCCTGACCTTCTCCCCTTTTTCAATGACGAAGGTGATGTCGACCTTCCTGGAGGCCTCATCCGGTCTGATATCCGGGATAACATTGGCAAAGGCATAGCCTTTTTCACCGTACATGTCTATAATCGCCGACAGGTCCTCACGCAGCATCTTACGGCTGAAGAGCATGTCTCTCTGTATCTTGATCCGTTTCCGTATCTCGTCTGTAGTAAAGAGGTCGTTATTCTTGAAATCGATATCCTGTACCTTGAACTCTCCTCCTTCTATAACGTTGAAATTGACCCTCATCCATTTACCGCCCTCCAGGATCTCAATCTCAGGCCCGCCCACCTGGACCTGAATATATCCCCTGTCCAGGTAATAGTCCCGTATCCTGTCCGCATCACCCTGGGCCTCGATCTCCTTGTAGATCCCCGATCCCGAAAGCCATGATGTGAGAAGCTTATAACGTTTTGTGTTAATGGCCTTTTTAAGACTCTTCTCAGAGATTTTATCTGTCCCGGATATATGTACCTCCTTAATCTTTATCTTTTTCCCCTCTTTTATAAAAAAGGTCACAGAGGCCTTATCCCCGGATAACTTTTTTACCACGGGTATGATGGCGGCCTCATAATAACCTTCTTCCTGGTAGAGACCCTTGAGCCGTTCCACATTCTCTTTGACCTGTTTGTTGCTGAGAGGGGTCCCTGTAAGAAGGGTAATCTTCTCTTTCAACCGGTCATGGGTGATCTTATCATTTCCATCAAAGATAATCTCCTGTAACACGCCCCTCTCTTTGACCGTAAAAATCAGCCGGACCCCATCATCCAATGGCTCAGACTCTGCCGTAATATCCTCGAAATAGTCGGTGGCATAAAGGGCCTTTATATCCTCCCTGATTTTGTCACCAGAGTAGAGGTCCCCCTCTCGTGTTTTGATCTTCGCGAGGATCGTCGGGGTCTCTATGCGCCTGTTCCCCTTGATTTCTATGGCCTTGACACTGACTGTATCCTGGGTCCACCCAGGATTATTGAATAGGAAGATCGACAGACAGCAGCAGAATAGAAGCAGAAAGATAAATCGTCTGGAAAGAACCATACTCCTCCAGGGCCCCTCCTTTACCTAACGGTTTTGATTTAAAACAAAGAATATTACCATTTCCGGGGGGATGGTGTAAAGGAAAAAGATTGTCTTATTATTCCATATCAGGCTTCATTTTTCTGTTGCAAATCGGGACAAAGAGGTTTATATTATTGACTAAACCTTATAATTCCAGGGAGATGGCGAATGGAGACAGGAAAGACAGCGCGGGCGGCGGTGACAAAGAAAAACCAGCAGGGATTTTTTGAGATCAGGATGGAGAGTATCGGCGGGCTGGGCGCCAACGTGGCAGGGAAAATCCTGGCGGAGGCAGGGGTCCTTGGTATGGGTCTGAATGGCTCAAACTTTTCATCCTATGGTTCAGAGAAGAAGGGGGCTCCTGTGAAGGCCCATGTGCGGCTGTGTGAACCTGAGACTCCTATCCGAAATAATAGCCCGATTGAAAACCCCCATATCCTGGCCATATTTCATGAGGCCCTCATAAAGACCGTCCCTGTGCTTCAGGGGGTAGGGCCTGAGTCGGTGGTGATTATCAACACGACAAAGTCTTCTTCAGAGGCGAGGGAGATGCTGAAGCTCCATGGAGGGTATTTAGGATGCCTCGATGCCATGGGGATTGCTATGGCAGAAAACAGCAGGGCCAATATACCGATGCTGGGGGCTATCTGCAAGGCGAGTGGGTTTCTGGATCCGGATGCGCTGAAAGTGACCATTAAAAATGTCTTTGGCAGAAAATACCCCCAGAGTGTGCCTGGGAATCTGAAGGCCTTTGATAGGGGCTATCATGAGGTAAAGATAGAACACTTTCCACCGGATGAGAGATATCCGTACCAACCCTTTGTCCGGAACCCCTCCCGGCTTGGCTATCTGAATCAACCTATGGGCGGGATCGTCGTGAGCGCCGGTGCCTCCAAAGAGAAGGACCTGAGTCCCTCCCGCACAGGGTTTATCCCGGTGTTGGACCTTGAGACCTGCACGCACTGCGGTGAATGTGACTATGCCTGCCCTGATTACTGTTTTGTGTGGGAGAAGGGGGTCACAAAGACAGGGAAAGAGGCCATATTCCTGAGGGGGATTGATTATCAATACTGCAAGGGGTGTCTGCAGTGTGTTTGGATCTGCAAGCCTAAGGCCCTCTCGATCGGCAAAGAGAGTGACCATGATGTTGAGGGGATTACAGTTCCTCACCCCTTCAGGGCGAAATCAACAAAATAGAGATGAAAATGCATAGCGAGCGTATCCCCTGCAGCTTGCTGCGGGGTTAGCGAACGAATAGAAAAGAAGAAGTACCTTACATTTCGAAGATTCCCTGCAGCTTGCTGCAGGGAGCTTCAATACAGGAGAAGAGATGGAGACAAAAGTTAAGGTTGATCTTAAGCAAGAGACAGACTTTTTGAGCGGGAATGAAATGGCGGCCCTCGCCGCGAGTCAGATCAATTTCCACGTGATGGGTTACTATCCCATTACGCCGTCTACAGAGATAGCAGAGAATCTGGATGAGATGAAGGCGGAGGGCGAGCACAACATTGTCCTGATACCCGGAGAAGGGGAGCATGGTGCCGCCGCTATCTGTTATGGCGCCTCCACCACAGGGGCAAGGGTATTTAATGCCACATCAGCCCAAGGTCTTCTGTACGCAATGGAGCAGCTTCCTGTGCAGTCAGGGACCCGCTATCCCATGCTGATGGATATTGTGGCCCGCACCGTGTCAGGTCCGCTGGATATCCGGTGTGACCATAGTGATATTATGATGGCCTTGAACTGCGGATGGATTATCCTGATGGCAAAAGACCCGCAGGCCGCTTATGATATGAATATCATAGGAGTGAAAATCGGGGAGCTTGAGGATGTGAGACTCCCGGTGATGGTAACCTTCGATGGTTTTTTCACCAGTCATCAGAAGCGCAGGGTCCAATATTTCTCCGATAAAAAGGTAGTGCAGAATTATCTGGGTTCACACCCCCCCAAGTATGTCTCGATAGATCCGAGGAATCCGATAACGATCGGCCCCTATATGAACGATCCTGATCTTATTAATAACCGGAAACAGCTCTCCATGGCCATGGAGTCGGCCTATTACCGTTTGGGAGAGGTGTTTGAGAGTTACGCCCGCTTGAGCGGCAGGAGATACGGAATACTGGATGCCTACCGGATGGAGGATGCCGAGGTTGCCCTGGTCATCCTGAATTCGGCCTTTGAGACATCAAAAGAGGCGGTGGATCGGCTCCGGGGAGAGGGATTGAAGGTCGGGGTCATGATGCCCAATGTTATCAGGCCGTTTCCTGCCAGGGAGATCAGGGAATGTATGAGAAATATCAAGGCCCTCTGCGTAGCAGACCGGCAGGAATCTGCAGGCGGCTGGGGGGGCAATATCTCCTTAGAGGTTAAGGCCGCCCTCAAAGATGACCCTGAAAACCGCACCCTTGTTATAAGCCGGGTGTATGGTCTTGGCGGCAAGGAGTTTTATGTGGAAGATGCTATAGATATGCTGCGGGAGGCCGTGGATGTTGCCAGGAAGGGAAAGGTGGATGTCCTGTTTGAATATGTCGGGGCGACCCCCGGTGATCTCAGTTATGTCCCTGGACCGACACAGGCCCCGTTGACAAAGGAGGATACGAGTCGTCGTCTTCTCACGCTGACGAAGGATGAAAATACGGGAAAACTGGATGTCAAGGGGGTCAGTGCAAGACCCCTGAACGAGTTGCCCAAGAGGATCTCTCAGGGTCACTCGGCATGTTCCGGATGCGGCATATTCCCGGGTCTTGATACCTTCTTTAAAGGGATTGAGGGGGATGTGGTGGTACTCTTCCATACCGGTTGCGGAATGGTCGTGACCACAGGATACCCCTATACCTCCCATAATATCACCTATATCCATAACCTGTTCCAGAGCGGTGCGCCTACCCTGGGGGGTGTTGTGGAAGCCTTCAAAGAGAGGCAGAGGAGAGGGGAGATCCCTGACAGTGAGGATATCACCTTTGTCATGATCAGCGGGGATGGGGGGATGGATATTGGTATGGGCCATGCGATAGGGACTGCGCTCAGGAATCATAAGATGATCCTGCTGGAATATGATAACCAGGGATATATGAACACAGGGGCCCAGCTCTCATTCTCAACGCCGCTCGGTCATGCCACTTCAACGTCCCATGTCGGTCCGTATCAGAGCGGCAACCAACTGCACCATAAAGATACGGTACAGATAATGGCCGCATGCAATCTCCCCTATGTATTTACCGGGATTGTCACCCAGTACCGGGATTTAATTAAAAAGGCAGTTAAGGCGCAGTACTATGCCAGGAATGAGGGGATGGTCTATGGCAAGATACTGATTACCTGTCCTCTTGAGTGGAAGAGCGAAGAGAGGATCGGCCTTGAGATCCTTCAATCGGCCACAGACAGTTGTTTTTTCCCCCTGTATGAAATCATACACGGGAAGACCACAATCAACTATAACCCGGAAGAAAAGGGGAAAAAGGTCCCGGTTACAGAATGGCTTAAGTTGATGGGGAAGACGAAACACCTCCTGAAGCCCGATTTTAAAGAAGTCGTTGAGAGACTGCAAAAGGAAGTGGATCGAAGATGGGAGAGGTTGAAGGCAATGCATGAACATCCATTGCTATAAATTTGTGGCCAATCTGTATGTCATTTATCCATTACTCCTCTAAAGAAATAAACTGTAAGATCGTCTATTATGGCCCTGGACTGTGTGGAAAAACAGCAAATATACGATACATCTACAGCAATACCAACCCGGAGAGCAAGGGAAAGCTTGTCTCTATTGCAACAGAGACAGAACACACACTATTCTTTGACTTCCTGCCTATTTTCTTAGGCACCCTGAATGGGTTCAAGTTGAAATTCCATCTCTATACTGTCCCAGGACAGATATTCTATGAGGCGAGCAGAAAGCTCATTCTAAAGGGTGTGGACGGTATTGTGTTCGTGGCAGATTCCCAGGTAGAAAGGATGGATGCCAACATCGAGAGTATGGATAACCTGAAGAGGAATCTTTCAGAACAGGGTTCGGATATAAGCTATACCCCATTAGCTCTTCAATATAACAAGAGGGACCTGTCCAATATTATGACTGCAGAAGAGATGAACAGGGTACTAAACCCCAGGGGCGTGCCATTATATGAAGCGGTAGCCTTAAAAGGGGACGGTGTATTTGAAACCCTGAAGGATGTGACAAGGCAGGTAATTGCCGAGCTCAAGAAAGCTATGTAATCCCCCTTTTCAGTTTTCCCTTATGGCCAACCTCTGAAATTTCTCTTGACTTATAGATACAAAAATATATACTGGCGATGATTCGGGGTAGATAAGCTATAGTAAAAAATGTTAAACATCAAGGAGGGTATTATGAAACGGCTTATTTTATCGGCAGGTATAGTGCTCATTGGGTTTTTGGGGTACAGCAGTGCCACTGAAATCAACAACACGGCTGGGGATAACCATGCCTTCTTACTATTAGAATCTGTGAAGCAAAATTACCTTGCCAGTCTGCGGTTAGAGGCCCTTAAAACAGGAAATACTGTGCCAGGAAGGGATCAGATTAATAGTCCGGCCAATTTCTGGATGAAAAGGGTCAAGGCCGGCGAAGTCAATATGGTGACTAACCACTACACAAAGGACCCACAGACCCAGGTCATTATGGGAGGCAAGATATACTACACCTCAGGCGAATCGTATACATGGACTATGCAGCAAAATCCTTCGATCCGGTTCGCTAAGGATCCTGTGACAAATAAGACTATAGACAAGGCCGAGGCCGTCATTTATATAGATGCCTCAGGCAGGGCGTTATATTTTGAATCTGGTGATACCTATGAAAGGTTTGTCGGCCTTGCTGAACAGGAGACCGTATACGGGTATACCCCACCGAAGGATTTACGGTAGGCTTGACATCTCTCAGTAAAATGTTAGATTAAAGTTATATACATAAGCGGATAGATTACCACCGATACTAGCAAACTGTCGGTAACGGCAGGACGCAGAATTACCGGCCCTCAAAAAAGAGGGCAGCGGGGTCGCCGAAGTGGTTGAGGCTAAAAGCCCATTACCCCTTTATCGTGGTAATGGGCTTTTTTTTACCCGTCTCGGCCAGGAGGAGGAAAAATGAAGATCCTGGTAATTGCAACTTTGATGGCGTTAAACTTCTTGATCGTCCAGACAGCCGCCGCATTTGATGTCAGTGCCGGGGATCTGCTTCAGACCGGCACAGCCTTCATAACAAATCTTACTGCCCATGAATATGGTCATGCCTTGGTAGGAAGTTCCGTTGGGGCTGAAGGCATCTCGGTTTCGTTCTTTACAAAAGAAAAGAACAATCTCTTCTTAGGATATACCTCCATGAAAAGGATTGACGAAAAGGCATATCCTACTTTTGTTCTTGGCGGGGAGATTGGCGCCAATGTGAGTTTTGAATATGCCCTCCAGTCATATAGGGAAAGACCCACAAGCTACAATAAGGCACTGCTCTTTTTCAGTGGCACAGATTTTTTATGGTATTCCTTTTATACCTTTTATCTCAATGAGGATAATCCTGATGCTGACCCTAATCTATTGCGAAAGGAGACAGGGGCCAGTAAAGATATTATCCTGTCGATTGCCGCTGTTCAGTCCCTCCTGAACGGCTACCGGGTTATCTCTGGTCAGGATAAGATAATACCTTATTTCACGTTCGACAGAAGCTCTATAGGGTTCCAGGTAAAGGTTCCTTATTGACCTTCTTACATTCCTTTCCATCGTCCTCCTTTATAAAGATCGCTCCAACAATTTGGATTCTAATATAAACGTAAAAGTATAAAAGTCACCGAAGCTCAAGGTGTTGCTTTTTTGCTTTCAATATGCTATATGTAAATCACACAATCAAGCTCTACTTGAGTGGGCGGTGGTTTTGCCCACTTTTTTTTTAAACGGACAGAGTGGGTGTTATGGTGGAAAAGATCCGTGAGATCCTGAGGCCGGTGGTAGATTCTTTTGGCCTTGTGCTGGAAGGTATAGAATATATCCCCCATGGGAAGAGATGGGTTCTTCGTATATACATAGACAAAGAGGGAGGGGCTACCTTAGATGATTGTCAGAAGGTCAGTGTTCAGGTGAGCAATCTTTTGGATGCAGAGAACATCATCCCCCACGCGTATTTATTGGAGGTTTCTTCTCCGGGACTGGATAGGCCGCTCAAGCGGCTTGATGATTATATAAAATATACCGGGAGGGTGATTCGATTGAATACGGCCAGGCCTTATAATAACAAGTCAACATTTACAGGCCGCATCCTGTCGGTAGATGCGGAACTGATTAGGATAGAGACCAGTAAAAACGGGGTGGTGGATATACTATTTTCAGATATTACCAAGGCAAGGCTTGAGATAGAGTTTTAGCAGAGGGAGGAATCGTACACAATGAATAGAGAGCTAATCAGTGTTATAGAGCAGATCAGCAGGGAAAAGGGGATTAATAGCGACACCATCATCAGTGCCGTAAAATCTGCGCTGCAGGTCGCTGCAAAAAAGTGTTTTGGTGCCTCCGATAATATCCAGGTTGAAATAGACCCCAAGTCCGGAGAGATACAGGTCATATTGATTAAGAAGATCGTCGAAGGCGTCACAAATCCAAAGGAAGAGATATCCCTGGAGGAAGCCCAAAAAATTGACGCTGAGGCGGATCTGGGTGATGAGATAGGGGCATTGATAGAAGTGGGTGACTTTGGTAGAATAGCGGCACAGACTGCAAAGCAGGTGATATTCCAAAAGGTACGCGAAGCAGAGTGGGACACTGTCTATAAGGACTTTAGAAACCGCCAGGGCGATATTGTCCACGGGGTTATATTGGGGCAGGAGAACAGAAATTACATCGTTGACCTTGGAAAGACGGAAGCTTTGCTCCCTCACAAAGAGCAGATCCCCCGGGAGACATTCAGGCGGGGAGACCGGATAAGGGGCTATTTATGCGAGGTAAAACCGTCTGCCAAGGGGCCTCAGCTCATTCTGTCCAGAAGCCATCCGGAGTTTGTCGGCAAGTTGTTTGCCATTGAGGTGCCGGAAATATATGAGAAGATTGTGGAGATCAAGAGCGTGGTGCGGGAACCCGGAGACAGGACAAAGATATCGGTATCTTCAAAAGACCCCTCTGTAGATCCCGTTGGCGCCTGTGTGGGAATGAAAGGTTCCCGGGTGCAGGCTGTTGTGCGGGAACTGAGGGGGGAGAAGATAGACATTATTCCGTGGTCTGAAGATCCCAGGGTTTTTATTGCGGAGGCATTGAGTCCTGCTGTGGTTGAAAGGGTGGGCATTGATGAGGAGGAGAAGTCAGCGCTCGTGGTGGTATCTGAACAGCAACTCTCTCTGGCCATCGGGAAGAAGGGCCAGAACGTGAGGCTGGCCGCTAAATTAACAAACTGGAAGATAGATATTATCAACGAGACTGAGTATGAGAAAAAACGTGCCAAAGAAAAAGAGATCGAGATTGAACAATCCATGGCCAGGGAGATCTCAGGCGGGACAAATATAGAGGGGAATACAGAGGGGCAAGGGGGTTAACCTTGTGGACGAAGTGAACGGTTTAAATATCCTTCAGGGAGTAAGTTACTATGGGCGGTAAAAGGGTTTTTGAATTAGCGAAAGAGTTTAAGATTAGCAGCAAAGAGCTGATTGAGGAACTCAAGAAACTGGGGATAGAAGTCTCCAGCCACATGGCAGTGGTGGATGAAAAGGCCATGGGTCGGCTGAAAGGGAGATTCAGTAAACAAGGGGAGAAGGTCAGCGAGGTTTTTAAAGGGGTAAAGAGTTCGGCGAAGACGATTTTAATAAAAAAGAAGCCGAAGATAGAGATCGGCGAAGAGATAAAGCCCGCTATTCCGGTAACTCCGGAGTCTGCAGAGACTATGGTACCCCCAGGGGCAATTCTGAGGGCAGAAGAAATAACCGGAGGAAAAATTACCGGGGAGACCCAGCCAGGCGCAGAGGAGAAGGCAGAGAAGATAGAGAAGAGAGAGGATCTCGTGGAGGTGCCGGTGCCCCTGGTCACGGGACAAGAGACGGTCTCTGCGGCAGGTTCCCCTCGGGTCAGCAAAGAGGTTGTAAAGAAGGCGCCGCCAATTGTTGCAGAAAAAAAAGGAGCAAAGGAGCAAAAGAAAAAAGGCATCAAGGTTATAATCACTGAGCCTGAAGAAGATCTCCTGATCTCCCAGCGGTGGAAGAGCTTTAAGGCCATACCCAAGAAGGAAAAGAGGGCCAGGCCCGGTGCCCGGTTTAAACTGACCAAGACTGACCAGTCTATTGAGATAACAAAACCAAGGAAAAAGATGATCAAACTTTATGAAGGGACAACGGTGAAGGAATTTGCCGATCTGATAGGGCAAAAATCGAGTGAGGTGATTGCAAAACTAATAGGAATGGGAATGATGGTCACCATAAACCAGCCTGTTGATATCGACGCGGCACTTCTTGTTGCAGACTCCTATGGGTTAAAGGTTGAAGTAGCCGCAGAGAAAAAACTGGAGGAGTATATTGAAGAGCCGGAGGATGCACCGGAATTGCTGAAGCCACGCGCGCCCGTTGTTACAGTAATGGGGCATGTTGATCATGGCAAGACATCCCTCCTTGATGCCATCAGGAAGACAAAGGTTACTGAGGGCGAGGCGGGCGGGATTACCCAGCACATCGGGGCGTATGTCGTGGATGCAGACGGCAAAAGGGTCGTGTTTCTGGATACCCCTGGCCATGAGGCATTTACGGCAATGAGGGCAAGGGGTGCAAAGATCACGGATATCGTTATCCTCGTCGTAGCGGCTGATGACGGTGTCATGCCGCAGACGATTGAGGCCATTAACCATGCCAAGGCGGCTAATGTCCCCATCATTGTGGCTATCAATAAGATTGACAAACCTGGAGCCAACCCGGAACGGATACGGCAGGAGCTGACAAAATATGGTTTAGTACCGGAGGAATGGGGCGGGGAGAATATATTCGCTGAGGTATCCGCAAAACAGAGGATTGGTTTAGACCACCTGATTGAGATGATTTTGTTGCAGGCCGAGGTCCTTGAGCTCAAGGCAAATCCGGATAAGAATACCCGCGGGGTTATCCTTGAGGCAAAACTCGACAAGGGGAGAGGCCCGGTCGCAACCGTTTTAGTGCAGGGTGGGACCTTGAAACAGGGAGCACCCTTTGTCTGCGGAACCTACTGGGGACGGGTGAGGATGCTGCTGAGTGATACAGGTAAACCAATACAGGAGGCCCCGCCGGCAACCCCTGTAGAGGTGCTGGGTTTTTCCGGTGTGCCCCAGGCAGGTGATATCTTTGCCGTTGCGGATGATGAGCATATCGCCAAGTCTATCGCGGCCTCAAGATTACAGAAACAGAGG
>JACRHF010000107.1 GCA_016217665.1 Nitrospirota bacterium
AACCCATGATCCCGAAGTCATCTCAGTCCGGGAGATACAGGATGCCATAGAGAAGACCGGCATGAAGGCCAGCCTTGCAAAAGGGGAAGAAGTCACGGGACCAGGTCAGTGGTGGAAGGAACCAAGGATTATAACGCTCTCTCTGTGTGGTCTTCTCATCTTATTGACCCTGATCCTGGAGCACATCCTTGGCCTCCTTACGGAAGAAAAGGCAAAGTTCCTGTATGGAGCGGCCCTCCTCGCGGGTGGATACTATCCCGCCCGGATGGGGCTTATTGCCTTAAAGACACTCACCCCGAATATTAGGACGTTGATGGTCGTCGGGGCCTTAGGGGCAGTTGGACTGGGTCTCTGGGAGGAGGCGGCCCTGCTGGTGCTCATCTATTCCCTCGGCGATGTCTTAGAGGCCTATGCCGCGGGCAGGGTAAGGGGGGCCGTGAGGGCGCTCATGGGTCTTGCACCGAAGGAGGCCCTGGTTAAGAGAGAGGGAAAGGAAATGTCTGTCCCTCTGGAGGAGATCAGGATTGGCGACCGCCTCATTATAAAACCAGGAGAAAGAATTCCCCTTGATGGGAAAGTCATCCTCGGAACTTCTTCAGTAGACCAGTCTCCTATCACAGGAGAGTCTATGCCGGTGGCAAAAAGCTTCGGGGATGAGGTCTTTGCCGGGAGTATGAACCAGCGGGGCTCATTTGAAATGACGGTGACAAAACCTTTCAATGACACAACCCTCGGCAGGATCATACACTATGTCGAAGAGGCGGAACACAAAAGATCAAGTTACCAGAGATTCGGGGAGACCTTTGGAAGATACTACACCCCTTCGATGTTTGTGCTTGCTATGATAGTTATGGTTATCCCCACGATTCTTGTGGGGAGCTTTACAGAGTGGTTTTACAGGGGTCTTGTCGTCCTTGTGGTCTCATGCTCCTGCGGGATTGCCCTGTCCATCCCTGTAGCTGTTGTCGCTGCCATTGCCAATGCCGCACGACACGGCGTTCTGGTTAAGGGTGGTGTCTATCTCGAGGCGGCAAGTCATATCAGGGCGATCGCCTTTGACAAAACCGGGTCACTGACCAGCGGGAAACCTGTGGTCAGCGATATTCTCCCCTTTGGCGAGCTGAGAGAGGAGGATATCCTGGGCCTTGCCTCTGCCCTGGAGAGTCGCTCAGAGCATATCCTCGCGGATGCCATCCTTAGAAAGGCGCAGGAAATGGGGATCCATGTCCAGAAGATCGAAGAGGTAGAGAGCTTTCCAGGCCTGGGGATCAAGGCGACGATAAACGGCAGACCTTACTGTATAGGAAATCAGACCCTCTGCCGGAATATTGGAGTCTCTACCCATATAATAGATGAAAAGCTGAAGAAGCTTGAGGAAGAGGGAAAGACACTGCTCCTTCTTACAGGAGCAGAGGGATTAATCGGGGTCATTGCTGTGAGGGATGAGACAAGACCTGGGGCAGAGGAGACCTTGAAACGGCTCCAGGATATTCACATAAAGGGGCTTGTGATGCTGACAGGAGATAATGATGAAGTGGCAAAAGTAATTGCAGGCCAGGTCGGGATCAGCGAGTACATGGCCAGGCTTCTGCCGGAGGAGAAGGTGGCGGCCATAGAAGATCTGAAAAAACGCTATGGGAAGGTAGCCATGGTCGGCGATGGTGTGAATGATGCGCCGGCGATGGTGGTATCAGACCTGGGGATCGCCATGGGCGCCGCCGGAACTGATGTGGCGATCGAGACCGGAGACATCGTCCTGATGTCCGATGACCTCTCTAAGATCCCTTATATCCTGCACCTGAGCCGGAGGACCGTGAATATCATCAAGCAGAATATAGCAATATCTCTTGCAATAATTTCCTTTCTGGTGCCGATCGCCCTCATCGGCTGGATAGGCCTCGTCCCGGGTCTTCTGATCAATGAGGTCGGCGGGCTTCTGGTGACGATCAACGGGCTTCGGCTGTTAAGGTAAAAGGGGACAGATTTATTTTCTCGTGCGTGAGAAAATAAATCTGTCCCCTTTTACCGCAAGTGCCTCCGGATGGCGGCCTTGCGCAGGGTTTCGTAGTCGGGGCCGTAGCCCCCTTCAAGGAGCCTTCTGCTGCTCATGATGAGGGAGATGGTGACTGGGGAGTCATAGGCAATCTCCGACAGTGTTGAACCGCCGCCGGTTGAACGGAATCCTAAGTCAAACTTTCTGTTGTTCTCTGCCTCGCAAGCAGAGGTCATAAAATTTGTGCTCCCCCCGCCGATCTCTTTTACCGCATCCTTATTGGCATCAATAGCCGCTATTACTCTCCGCGTCCCTTCGACATATTTCTCATCATCAACCCCGAGCGGTCCATTCCACACAATGGTCTTTGCCTTACCAATAACACTGGCATAGAGATCCTTTGTCTTATCCCCGATGTCTACAATCTCATCATCATCCACCAGCTCGTGCAACTGGACAGATTTCAGGAGCGCGTCGCCCCTTTTGATGGCATAGTCCACCGGGACAATTAATCTCCTCCCTTTCAGGATGTCCGGGTCCCTGAACTGGAATTCATTATAGAGTCTCAATAATCCCTGTGCCAGATTGATCTCTTCTGCGTTGCACAGATAGCCCCCCGCTGCAGCCGAATCAAAACCCTTAAGCCTTACCTCCCGCAGGCCGCGGAGGTCCTTTTTTATTTCCCCGGGCAGTCCTTTTAAATCCTCCTCTTTCAGCATTGTCAACTGGGCATAGACAAAGGCATACATCAGATGTCCCCCCACTAAGACGTAATCCACAAGCTGTTCTCCGATCTGGAGGTTTAATTCCGGGTTGAACATATTACTCCAGTGCGTCGTCTTTTCCGCCCTAAAGATGGCCCTCATCAGTGTCAGACTGTCCTCGACCTTATCCCCTCCCACAATGACGATGTAGGGAGTGCCGGGCCTTTTGATCTTCCTGTGGGCCTCGATCTCATCAACCAGGAGGCTTCCGGCCAGACCAGGGATATATTCATGGATTCGATTGGATGACGCCTCTTTCCGATGGGCCGTTCCAAAGGAGTTCTGGATACTCGCATCTGCGACGGATGTCAGGGCCTTTGCCAGCCCTTCCCTGTTTTTGGTCTCATCCGTATGGAACCGGATATTATCGAGGAGCGGGATGGTCCCCTCTTTAAAGAGGCCTTTCAGATAATCCGGATTGAATTGTTTGGACGCAAAGGCGCCTGACTCCGGGGCAAACCGGATAATCTCGATACGCCTGTCAATCGCCTGTGAGAGCGGTTCCACAATAGGATCTAAGGTTTGCGAGGGGTCATATCCCTTAGGTCTTCCCATATGGGTTGCCAGTAACGGTATCACACCTGCACTGATGAGCTCCCTGATAAAAGGCGATGCCTGGAGGATCCGGAAGGGGTCTGCGACCCGCGGTGGTGCTCCCCCCTGGCTGATCAGCGGGACATTGAAATCAGACTTTACAAGGGCAATCTTTCCCGCCAGTTCTTCCAGATAGTCAGATGCCCGCAGGTAGCTGAGTACGCCTTCCATTAGTTCCTCCTGACTCCTCAAATTGAATCTTGCTAATTCCCTGTCGCTTGCTACAGGGTTTCTCTCCGTCATTCCCACGAAAGTGGGAATCCAGTGTTTTGCAGTGGTCTGGATTCCTGCTTCCGCAGGAATGACGATGGGATTATTTAGATACCCTGCCTGCAGGGTTCTTCTAAGAGGAATCTTATAACAGGTTGGCTAACTTTTCAAGATAACAATGGACCAGCAGAGGATCAAGCCTGGATATGACAATAAAACTGAGTGGAAACATAGCGGTCATGCCCGCCAGCAGTCCTATCTCAGAGGGGATGATGGACCACCGGTTGTTCTCCGGCCTTATCTTGCCGTCGCTGATAGCGATCAATCTCTCCACCCTGTCTGTAAAGAGGGGATCATCCTGATCCATGCTGAACCCTATGGCATAAGGGGCTAAATCACGTGCAATGCCTGAATAGGGGCCCCCCCTCATCTTCAGAAGGGCCGAGGCTACGTCCAAGGGACTGCCTGTTGTGAGTGCGGCCTCTTCATCGCCGATCAGCTCTATCTCCCCCTTCCACCATCGAAGGAGGTAATGTACCTGAGGGAATATGAACAGGCTGTTCCGGCACAGCAGGAGAAACCCTTTCAGGACATTGTCTCTCCTTTTATAATGGGAGAGTTCATGGGCTAAGAGACAACGAATTTCCTCTCTCGAGAGGGTCTTCAGCGCCCCCGTAGAAAGGACAAGGATATTTGAAAAATATCCCCAGATAAAACTGAGGGCGCAGGGGGTTTCGATTACCTTCACCCCTATCTTGTATGCCGACGATAGTTCTTTCAGCTCTTTTAGGACATCCGTGCGAATCTCCCCCTCTTTTACCAGGGCAGGAGAGGACGGATCCATGAGTTTATGGATCGTTGCATACGCCCGGAGGTATGACCTGATGCTGATGATGGAACAGATCACCGGGATGACGGCAAGGGCAATGGCCGTGATCAGGAGGCCGTTAAATAAGGGGATCTCCTCCGGCGAGATCAATGAGAATATGTAGCAGTAAGGCTTATTCAGGCAGAACATGGCCTTGCCCGGGATCTTTACAAACAAAGGGGGTGCAAAGGATGAGAAGATCGTTACTGCAGAGAGAGCAGACGGGGCAAAGAGCGCAAGGAAAAAGAGCCTGCTCTTAATGTATGGGGATACAATAAACCGCCTCCCTGCGACAGAGGCCAAAAAGAGGCAGAGGGATAAGAGGATATTAAGGACCCCAAAATTCAGGAATAAAAGTCCCAAATGGTGCAGATTTTCCATCGGCCCCCTCGATTGTTCAGCAAAACTAACATACCATAAACTGTTGACGCTGGCAAATAAATCGGAAGATTGCTATTGACAGTGAAATTTCTATTCAGTAATGTTACGAATGAACAGTTGTGACCTGCAGCTCACAAGGGAACATGAAAATGTCATTCCCGCGGAAGCGGGAATCCAGAACGCAGCAGAGGACTGGATTCCCACTTACGTGGGAATGACGGGGAGTTCGAGGAATTTTCAGATGAATATTACATATCAAAATAAAGTGAGGTCTGAATACGATGGAAAAGTATGATGTCATTATCGTAGGCACAGGGCCTGCCGGGATATTTGCCGCATGGGAGCTAATCTCTTCCGGTAAGAAGGCAAGGATTTGTATGCTGGATAAAGGGGGGAGCCTTGCGGAGCGGGTGGAGGAGACGCGGACCGGTGTCCAGAAAGTAAAGACAGAGCGGCCTGATGTCCTTTCCTGCGGATGGGGAGGGGCCGGGGCCTTTAGTGACGGCAAACTGAATCTCTCCTCTGAGGTGGGGGGATTTTTAAGGGATTATATCAAAGGGGCAGAGCTGTCCTCGCTCATCGGATATGTGGATGGAATCTACCTCCGGTTCGGCGCCCCGCAAGAATTACACGGCACGGATATTCAGCAGATCAAAGACCTTGAAGATGCCGCGGTACGGCATGGATTACGGTTTATCCCCTTCCCGATACGGCACCTTGGCAGTGACCGGTGCGCCTCTGTGCTTGGGGAATTTCTTTCCCATATGGAGAAGAGGCTGACACTCAGATTTCATGATGAGGCTGTAGAGATACTTTATCAGGATGGGAAGGCCGTGGGTGTCAAAACCGGATCCGGGGAAGAGATCCCGGGGGATTTTGTGGTCATTGCGCCGGGACGGGGAGGTGCCCAGTGGCTTGAGAAGGAGTCCAGAAGGCTTGGCCTGACGACCTTGACCAACCCGGTGGATATCGGGGTGAGGGTAGAGGCGCCGGCCCCGGTCATGGAACCCATTACGGATATTGCCTATGAGGCAAAGCTGGTCTTCTACTCAAAGCAGTTCGATGACCAGGTGAGGACATTCTGCATGAATCCCTATGGGGAGGTCGTCCGGGAGTATCATGGGAATATCTGTCTTGTAAACGGGCATAGCTACTCCACGAGGCGTTCCAACAATACCAACTTTGCCATCTTAGTCAGTACGTTATTTACAGAGCCGTTCCATGAGCCGATCGCCTATGGCCAGTATATCGCAAGGCTTGCAAACCTCTTAGGTGGAGAGATCATTGTGCAGAGGCTTGGGGATCTGCTCCAGGGGAGGCGTTCTACGCCTGCGCGGATTGAGCGGGGGACTGTGCGGCCTACCCTGACAGGCGCCACGCCCGGGGATCTCAGCTTCGTGATCCCCTATCGTTATCTATCCGGCATCCTGGAGATGCTCCAGGCGATGGACAGGCTGACCCCCGGCCTCTATGCGCGGGACACCCTCCTCTACGGTGTAGAGGCAAAGTACTACTCCATGCGGCTCAGATTGACCCCGCACTTTGAGACAGAGGTCCGGAACCTCTTTGCCATCGGGGATGGGGCGGGTATCACCAGGGGATTGATCCAGGCCTCTGTTTCAGGGGTAGTTTCGGCGCGGGAAATCCTGCGAAGGATATGAGTAGGGCTCAGTATGACAGGACTGCTTCGTTTGTCATCCTGAACCCTGTCCTGAACTCAGCCTGTCATCCTGAACCTTGTGCTGAACTCGTTTCAGCATTGTTTCAGGATCTTCTAAAACTGGAGTGTTTCAGCGTCTCCCAAGAACTCTTTACTTAAATCTTTCCATTCAGGGTTATGCTCGGTTATCAAATTTATCTTCCAATCCCTATGCCAGTTCTTTAGCTGTTTCTCCCTTCTTATAGCGCATTCTATATCGCCAGTGGTCTCATAGTAAACAAGTTTCATAAGGTTATACTTTTTTGTAAATCCATCGACCAGCTTGGTTTTATGTTCATATATTCTGCGTATAAGGTCGTTTGTTACGCCTATGTAAAGAACTTTGTTTGATTTGTTCGTGAGAATATAGACAAAGTATTGCTTGTCATCTTTCATAATAGTTTATTGAATAGTTTGAGATGCTGAAATAAATTCAGCATGACAGGACTGCATCGTTTGTCATCCTGAACCTTGTGCTGAACTTGTTTCAGCATTGTTTCAGGATCTCATGAGTAAGAGATGCTGAAATAATACTGAAACAAGTTAAGCACAAGATTCAGCATGACAGGACTGCATAAAATAAATTCAGCGTAAGACTTTCACACTACAAAAAGGTTATATTATCCTCAGCGTCTTCCCTACCTTCCCAAACTTCTGCAAAACAAAATCAAGGTCGCTCTGCTCATGGGCCGCTGAGAGCTGGACCCGTATGCGGGCCTGTCCCTTTGGGACGACGGGAAAACTGAAGCCGGTCACATAGACCCCCTCCTCCAATAAGGCGGCGGCCATATCCACGGCCAGCCTTGCCTCACTGAGCATGACCGGGACGATAGGGTGGATTCCTTCTCTGATAGTAAAACCGAGGCGTGTTATCTCACGCCTGAAGTATGCCGTATTCTCCATGAGCCTCTCCCGGAGCCCGGACATCCCCTCGATGATATTCAGCACCTCCAGGGCGGCTGAGACGATCACCGGCGGAAGGGCATTTGAAAAGAGGTATGGCCTTGACCGCTGTCGCAGCATCACTGCCACCTCATGATAACTGGCGGTGAATCCGCCGGCAGCGCCCCCCAGCGCCTTGCCGAGGGTGCTGGTGATGATGTCCACCTTCCCCAGCACCCCGCAATATTCCGCAGAACCCCTGCCGGTCGGGCCAAAGAACCCCGTGGCATGGGAATCATCCACCATGACCAGGGCGTCATAGCGGTCCGCTAACAGGCAGATCTCCTTTACGGGCGCCACATCCCCATCCATCGAGAAGACCCCGTCTGTGGCAATGATCCTGAACCGTGCACTCCCGGCCTCTTTAAGCCTCTCTTCAAGGTCGTTCATATCCATATGCCGGAACTTCAACCGCCGTGCCTTGCACAACCGGATGCCATCAATAATGGAGGCATGATTGAGCTCGTCACTCAATATGGCATCCCTCTCATCCAGCAAGGTCTCAAAGAGACCGGTATTGGCGTCAAAGCAGGAGGTGTATAAGAGGGCCTCGTCCATTTGGAGAAAGGAGGCGATCCTGCGCTCCAGCTCCTGATGGATGTCCTGCGTTCCGCAGATGAACCGGACCGAGGACATGCCGTAACCCCTCCGGTCAAGACCGGCCTTTGCCGCAGAGAGGATGGCGGGATGGCTGGAGAGGCCCAGATAGTTATTGGCGCACATGTTGATGACCCGCCGGCCCCGCACCTCTATCATGACACCCTGCGGCGAGGAGAGCGGGCGCTCTTCCTTGAAAAGCCCCGCGTCTTTGATCGCGTTGAGTTCTTGTTGGAGATGTTGTTTAAATGGTGAGTACATGGTTACTTTCTGAGTGTTTTAAATAGGGACAGCGACCTTTTTCTCATAGAGAAGTCTGTGCTAAAAAAGGTCGCTGTCCCTATTTAATAACACTACAGCATCAGCACCACCTTGACTGCCTTCTTGGGCCTCTCCATCAGGAGGGCAAACCCCTTCTCAAAGTCATCGAAGGCCAGTTTATGCGTGATGACAGGAGAGATATCCAGCCGCTTTGAGGTGAGGAGGTTATGCATTCGGTACCACGTATCAAAGAGGATGCGGCCATTAATCCCGTATAAAGTAATCCCCTTGAAGATAATCTGGTTTGTAATGTTTATGGATTGCGGGGTGGGAAAGAGGCCGAAGGCGGAGAATCTCCCCCCCTTACGCAGCAGTTTTAAGCCCTGGTCAAGCCCCTGAGCGCTTCCGGACATCTCAAGCACGACATCCACGCCAACCCCTTTGGTTTGATCCAGGATAACGGACACGAGTCCATCCGCATCTCCGCTAAAAACGGCGTCAGCGCCCATCCTCTTTGCCACCTCCATCCTGGAGGGGTGGCGGCCGATGAGGACGATCCAGCTTGCCCCCGAGGCCCGTGCAATCCCCACAGCAAACAGGCCAATCGGGCCGTCGCCGATGATCAGGACCGACTTCCCGGTGACAGGTTCAACGAGGGTGCAGTAGAGGGCATTTCCCAGCGGGTCCTGGACAGAGGCAACCTCCGGCGGCATAGAGGCATCGTTCTTCCAGACTCCCCTTGCGGGTATGGGGACATACTCTGCAAAACATCCGTTCCGGTCAACCCCTAATATCTGGAGATTACTGCAGATATGCTGCTGTCCGATCCTGCACTGCAGGCACCGGTTGCATACGATATGACTGTCTGCGGATACGTAATCGTCGGCAGAGAAGCCGCGAACGCCTTTGCCCACTTCTATAACCCGACCGGCAAACTCGTGCCCGATGATCAGGGGGAGCCTTTTTATCCTCTCCTCTGCCCAGGGATTCCACTTGTAGATATGGAGGTCTGTCCCGCAGATAGAGGAGGCAATTACTTTGATCAGGACTTCGTCATCCTGTACGGCCGGGATATCCACCGATGCCATCTCAAGCCCAGGATGGGGTCCTGTCTTAATGATGGCCTTCATCCTTTCTGCCGATAGCATCCGAAAATCCTCGATCAAATCCCCCCGTCCCCCCTTTTCTAAAGGGGGGGAAGAAGGAAACCAATCTCCCCCTTTTATAAAGGGGGATTAAGGGGGATTATTTTCATCCCCCTCAGGCATTAAAATAACCGGTTAAGAACCTTTTCAGATCGGTGGGGGTAAAGGGTTTTTCGAGCCATCTGGCCCCGCTTTGCTTGAGAAAACTCTGGGTGTCTGCATTGACGACATCCCCGGTCGAGAATATGATCTTCTTTTGCAGCCCCGGGCTCAGTTCTTCTACCTCCCTGTAAAACTCCTTGCCATCCATATGGGGCATCCTCATGTCACAGATGATGAGATCATAAGCCGCATGTCGTATTTTTTCTAATGCGTATCTGGCATCGGATGTTGCGTCCACCTCATGTCCGGCCTCTTCAATAACCGCCTTTAAGAGATCAAGAAGCATCGGCTCATCATCAATGATGAGGACCTTTTTCTTTGAGACTTTTGCCCCCTTTTCCTGAAGAGCGGTCTCCTCCCTGTCTTCCATGTCTCCTTCAGGATGGCCCACGGGCAAGTCTATATGGAATGTGGCGCCTTCACCTGGGCTGCTTTCCGCATAGATCTCTCCTCCATGCTCCTTGATGATGCCATAAGAGATGCTCAGGCCAAGCCCTGTCCCCTTGCCGATCTCCCGCGTGGTAAAAAATGGATCAAATATCTTTTTAAGGTTTGCCGCAGGGATCCCTACCCCTGTATCTGTAAAGGAAATCTTTATCCTCCCGTCTTCGTGCCTGGATGTTATGGCGAGCCTCCCGCGCCCCCCTTTATCTACCATAGCATTGTGGGCATTATTGATGATGTTTAAAAAGACCTGAAGGAGCATGTGGGCATCGAGCATGGTATAGGGGAGATGTTTATCTAAATCCATGATGACCTCAATGTTGTCTACTTTGAGCGGATATGTCTTTAGTTCCACGGTCTGCCGGATCACCTCATTCATGTCTGAAAATTTCTTAGTGACCTTATTCTGCCGTGCAAAGCTCAGCATATTCTCGATGATCTTTTTACACCTCAGGGCGGCCTCATTGATCTTGTCAAATTGTTCCTTGAGTTCTTTATCCTGCGTTGTTTCGTGGAGAAGCTCACAGTATCCGATGACCCCGGTCAGGGGATTGTTGAGTTCATGCGCAACCCCGGAGAGTATCTCCCCTAATGAGGAGAGCTTCTCAGCCTGGATGAGTTGCTCTTTCAATGTCGTTTCAACAGTGACATCCCGGATATATTCTATCTTATTGACCAACCTCCCGTTCCCGTCTAAGACAGGAAAGACATGCCTTTCCAGGACCCTGTTGTCCTTTGTGACGGCGTGAAAACGATGAGGGACTTTGATATCGCTTCCTTTGCTGACATCGCACTCAGGGTCAAACTGATCCAGGCCATAGACCAATTGATAGCATTTTTTCCCGATGACCTCCCTTTTCTGAAGGTTGTAGGCCTCAAGAAAGGCCGTATTGACATCCAGGATCGTGCAGGAGGGGTCCAGGAGAAAGACATAGTCCTTGATGCCGTTAAAGATCAATTGGAGATGATCCCGCATCCTCTTGAGTTCCGCCTCTTCTGTCGTGATCTGCCTATTTGCATCCAGCAGCTCGTTCGTCTTCTTCTCAAGCTCTTCATTTAAGATAGTCAGTTCCTCATTCGCAGACTGCAGCTCTTCCTGCTGAGACTGGGCCTCTTCAAGGGCCACCTCCAGCTCCTGATTGGAGGCCTGGAGCCTTTCATTCAGGGAGGAGAGCTCTTCGGTCTTTTTCTCCATTTCGAGCAGGTGTCTCTCCCGGTCTTTATTCCTTTCCTTTATCTCTCCAACCATGGAGGAAAAAGACCTTGAGAGGATGGCCACCTCGTCTTTTGTATCTTTTGCATACGGCGGCGCCTCTACAGGTATCACGATGTCCATGTCTCCGGCGGAGACCTTTCTGGTCTTTTGTGCAAGCAATTTAAGAGGCCTTGTAATCCTGAGGGATATGAAGATTGCCGCTGCAAGGGCAAAGAGGAGGCTCAATCCGGCAATGACAAGGATGGCGAGACGGTTAGATCTTTGAAGGGCCAGGAACTGACTCTCCGGAACCCCGACAAAGATGTTTCCGATAACAGCCCCTTTGTTATCCTTGATCGGGGCATGGGCGGCGATGTATCTCTCTCCCAGGAGGGTTGCAATGCCGCTATACCTCTTCCCTTTTTGGAGCTCTGCCATAATATCGGCAGAGAGGAGGGTGCCTATGGCCCTGGAGCCTACCGCAGTCTGCAGGTTTGTTGCGATCCGGACTCCGTCCTTTACAATGGAAGAAAAGGTCCCCGGAGCTTCTGCGGCAACTGCATCCGGGACAAAGTTGTCCTTGTTCAGGATGTCCCCGGCTATGATGGCCCCTACAATGCCGTTCTTATCCTTAACCGGAACCACTACAGTAAGCATTAGCGCATCCGTAATGGATGCACTCTTTGGCCTATATTCCCTGTTGCTGGGACTTGAAATCACGGGGATGATGATCTCATTTGCAAACCCCTCTCCTTCTTTCAGAAGGGTTTCCCGGGGGACCACCTCTGTTGAGATCACAGGTCTTGCGGTAGATAATGCCTTGTCCACGAGACCGTTCAGGTCTAAGAGGTCTCCTGATTCCTCGCTGTTCAGCCTTGCAAGGACCTTTCCCTCCAGGTCCACGATTGTCCAGGTATCCACATACGGCCTGTTCTTTTTCCAACTATTCAGTTTTGCCCTCAGCAAGACCTTATCCCTTTTCAGGATAGCGGTTTCCACCTCCCCAGTAACCTGGAGCATCCCGAACTTCATCTGATTGGCCCGGATATAGTACTGGGTCCACATCCCCTGTACATTTTGTTCCATAGCATGCCGGACCTCTTCACCCAGCTTCTGGCGGATCAGCCTTTCAGAAAAGAGGGCGATCAGGGTAGTGGGCACAAGAACGAGGAGGAGGAAGATGACGATGAGTTTGGTGCGCAGGGTCGTGTTATAAAATGGCATATTAAATCTTTTGATAGATCTTCTCCTTTCTTGCGATCTCGCGGAACCGGTCCCGGAACAGAGGGGGGACGACCTCACTCTTCCCGAGGATCATGAAACCCCCTTTATTCAGGGAGTAATATAATTTCTCGAATACCTTCTCCTGAAGGTCCTTCTCAAAATAGATTAACAGATTACGGCAGAGGATGATATCCATATGGGAGAGGTGTATATTGCAAACAATATCATGGACGCCGAAGGTTACGAGGTTTCTCACGGATGACGCAACCTGATAACCGGCATCCGCCGCCCTGAAGAATTGGCCGCAGGAAAAATGGGAGACATTTATTAAGGACTCCTTGAGATAATGCCCCTTCCTGGCAAGATCTATAGCAGTCTCATCAATATCCGTGGCGAATATCTTGGGGGCAAATTTGTCGTCTGAAAATACGGCCTCCCTGTCATCCCGAACTTGTTTCGAGATCTCCTTCGTTTGAGACCCTGAAACAAGTTCAGGGTGACATGCTGGATTCCCACGCCCCTTTGTGTCCCGGAGGGGCATGGGGGTTTCATGACAGGGTTCCCCTCTTAACCCCTCCATTAAGCGGTGCACGAGCATCGCCATGGAATAGGCCTCTTCCCCCCTCGCACAGCCGCAGCTCCAGATCCTGAGTAAGTTTCGATCCTGGGATCTTAGCCTTTCCAGGGTCAGAGGGAGGACCTCCCCTTCAATGCGGTCAAAGACCTCAGGGTCCCTGAAAAAGCCACTGACCTTTATGGTGATGTGATTGAAGAGGGTGTTAAATTCGAGCGGTTGGTGATCAAGCCGTTCTATATAATCCCTGGAGGGCAATCTGGAAAGGGCCAATCTCCGCTCAACACACCGCATGATACTCGATTTCCGGTAACGGCGGAAATCCCATCCCTTTACCACATACATCTTTTCAAGGATAAGGTCTAAATGATCCCCGGACAGCACAGGCTCAGCCATAGGGCCACCTTCTTTAGGTTACCGGCTAAATAGTAGGGAAATGGTATCAGTTATGCTATAAGGCGTCAAGAAACTTCGCTTGGGATTTCAGGCCCTTCTTTGAAACAGCTTATATTTTAGCCTGCATTATGGTATAACTTAAAATAGATCTTAGGTATTAAAGGGATTAAACCTGAAAATGGTAACGATATTAAGAAAAGTCTTTCCCCATAAGAGTATTTACGCGAAACTTTTTCTTCTCTTTTTCATCATAGGGGTCATCCCGCTGATCGTCGGGAGTTTCTATGCCTATTCCAGCAGCCGGAAGGCCCTTCTCCATGCGGCGCTTAAAGAGCAAGAAATCGAGGTCAACAGCGGCATGAGAAACATCGTTATCCTCTTTGTTAACTCCAGTAACAGCCTTCTGATTACTGCCCAGAATAGCGCCTTCGTGCGATATCTTGAGGAAACAGAGGAAAAGGATATTTACAAACAAGAACAGGAGAAGGCATTGAACCAGATAGTCTCTTTATCCCCGGAGGGGATAGAATCGGCAGGATTTGCAGATAGGGACGGAAGGGTCATCAGTCTTGTGCCCAAACGGGATTCGATATCCTCCGGAAAACGGGATCTGGATGTATCCGGCGAGCCTTTTTTCAGGCAGACAATAGCCTTTCAACAGGGGAGAGTCTATTATGGTCTCCCGCTGTTCTCCGGGACCTCCCGAAGGTGGCTAATCCCCGAGGCCATTCCTGTCTTTAACCGGAAGGGTAAGCCATTGGGCGTCCTCTATTTAAAAATCTATTTGGACAGCATTACCCGATTTGTCAGGAATGTAGCGCATCCCACAGATATTATAGTGGTAGTGAACCAGGAGGGGCGTCTGATAGTCCCTGCCAATAAAGAGATGGGAGAGTCTCTTCCACCTGCCCTCCAGTCAGAGAACGATTTATCCTACGAATCCGCCCTCCGGCATATGATGGCCGGAGATAGCGGGGATATGAGCATCTCCTATAAGGGGATCCCATCCTATATCACGTATAAAAAGATACCAGCGGCGAGCGATAACCTGAATGAATGGAGTATCGGGATCATTACACCTGAGGAAACAATCTATGGGGGGGTCTCTGTTAGAAAATATCTCTTCTTTGATCTGTCTGCCTCCCTTGTTCTCCTTACCATTGCAGGGGTCCTGGGGTGGAGGATCTCCCGGCCTATCAGGCAAATCACATCAGCCAGTAGGGCAATGAGCCATGGAGACCTTGCCAGCCGTGTCAATCTCAGGAGAGAAGATGAGATTGGACAGCTCGCTAATACCTTCAATGAGATGGCGGCTTCTATCCAGGCCTCCCATGAGGAACTTACCCGGCTATCCAGCATAGATGGACTTACCAATCTGTATAACCACAGGGAATTTCAAAAACGTTTGGAGGAAGAGATCAGCCGTGCCTCCAGGTATGTGTCTCCCTTGTCCCTCCTGATGATAGACATTGACTACTTCAAAAAGGTTAACGATACCTACGGCCACCCATCAGGGGATACCATCCTGCGGTCCATAGGTACAGTCATCCTTCAGGAGATCAGAAGCTCTGATTTGGCTGCCCGGTATGGAGGCGAAGAGATAACCGTCATCCTTCCGGAAATCGGATCTTCTAATGCTTTCACCTTTGCAGAACGTATCAGAGAAAAGATCCATGAATTTCCGATGACCGTCCTGGCCGGCGAAATCATCCATGTAACCGTAAGTATCGGAGTCGCATCATTTCCCGGGGATGCACATGACCGGGAGGGTCTGATCGATACGGCGGATCAGGCGCTCTATTTTGCTAAAGAAAAGGGGCGTAACAGGACGGTCCTCTATGGTGAAACCATCAAGGCATTCCTTGAAAAAGAGCCTGTGAAGGCCGAGACCTTAATGGAACAGGCCGAGGAGTGGTTATTTAAAGACCTTGCCACTTCTGTAGAGGCGAGACTCCCCTTCCGCAGGGGACACTTTAATGCTGTAACCCGCACGGCCCTCCAGATCGCCAGGTCGCTCCGGTTTGGGAATGAGGAGATCCAGGAACTCAAGATAGCCTCTATGCTCTATGGGGTGGGCGCCCTGAATATCCCCGCCAATATCCTGTTAAAGCAGGGGGCTCTGACCCAGGAGGAATGGGATGTGGTAAAAAAGATTCCAGACCTGAGTGTCCAAATTCTTACTAAGATTCTTAAAATCCAGAATGTACTGCCGGCTATCCGGCATCACCACGAACGCTATGATGGGACCGGTTATCCTTCCGGTCTGAAGGGAGAAGAAATCCCCCTGATGGCCCGCATTATAAGCGTCGTAGATGCCTATCATGCTATGACCATGGCCACTCCCTACCGGAGGAAGATGACACATGAGGAGGCCATGGGTGTGTTAAAGGACAATTCAGGAACACAGTTTGATCCAAATATTGTGGAGGTTTTCATAAGGAACCTTGAGCATAAATAAGGACAAGGCCCCGGACTTAGAGGCGGATACTCCTTAAAGGTCTAAATAAAAGAGGTATTGTATGGGGCAGTCTTTTTGTAGTATATTAACAGGCGGATAATAAATGGTTGCCGGTATTGTCAATGAACCGAAGAGAAGGTCACAGGATCTCGTTGTTGGGGAAGATAACCATAAAGGTTATCAATTCTGAGGATTCCCTGAGCGGATATGCGATCAATATCAGTAGCGGCGGATTATCCCTGTATTCAGACAGGGCCCTTGATATCAATACAGAGCTGTTGCTGACGATCTTTTTTAAATATGACGTTGGAGAAGAAAAGGAAGATGTCTTTGGGGTGGTGCGGTGGATAAAACCTGTAGATGGTCTGTTCGCTGTGGGCGTTCAGTTCAAAGGAATCAGTCAGGAGACACACCCCATGATATTTACCTATCTTGATGTCACGATGAACCTGTCACGCCCCCTCAGTTCCACAAAATAAGCGGGAAAAACAGCGGAGGAAAGCGCCATGAAAAAGCCAATCGGAAAACTCGTCAGTTTGGGACTGATGTTGTTATTGTTTTCAGTACCCCTAAGCGGCTGCGGCCAGAACTGGGCGAGCGGGACGGTTCAGATCTCTATCACAGACTCTCCGGGGCTGGAGTTTGACCATGTCTGGATTACGGTTAAAGAGGTCTGGTTCCATGCCAGTGACGCCTCCGGCCCCCAGGAGGCTGGATGGCTCAAGTTCCCGTTGAGCGAGCCTGTCACGATTGATCTTGCTGCCCTGACAAACGGCGAGTTAGCCGGGGTCTTTGACAATCTGACGCTCCCTGTCGGCCATTACCAGCAGATCCGGCTATTCCTGGCCTCTACAGAAGAGGAGCTGACGGCCTCAGCGGCTGACTTAGGCCTTCTGTACAACAACCAGGTAGAGTTCACGGACCCCGCTGATGGGGTCCGTGATGTCCCCCTTCGCCTTCCCGGGCCGCGTGACGGCCTCAAGCTGATAGGCACTTTCAGGGTAACCGTAGCAGAGACCCTGAGATTGGTCATAGATTTTGATGCGGGTCATGACATCGTGAAGCATCTGCGCGGTACCCATCCGGAGTTTATCCTCAAACCAAGGCTTCGGTATTTCGATCTTGACAATGCAGGGGCCATCGCAGGCGCAATTGATATGGCTATATTTAAAACTGATTCTAATCCGAACGGCGGTTACAACTTTGTTATCAAAGCAGAAGAGCTCAGTGAAGACGGGACGTATCACACCATAGCGCGGGCAACGACCGTTAAGGCTGATGGCAAGTTTGTCCTTTATCCATTACCTGTTCCTGCAGACAGCAGTACCAAAAATTACGATATTGTGCTGCGCGGGAGAAATGTAGAGACCTCTATTATTAAGGATGTGCCGGTTACCAAAGGGACAACCCCCGCTTCGGGTCCAACCGGCCTCACAGCGAGCCCAATCACGATGGTCCTTGGAAGTGAATATGCAGTCAACCTTGATGAAGCGCTAAATCCGACAGGCTCATGGGTCCATTTTTATCAGACCCTGCCTGGCGCAGGTGAAGTGCCCTATGAGATCCGCTTCAGGCAGGTAAACCCGTTTACGGGTAAGTTCATTGATGACATCAATCTTTCGAGCGGTGAACTTCATGCTGGAAATTATAATAATGGGGATGACATCTCTTTCACGGCCATGCATGCCGTTGATGGCTCCGGGAGTTTCCATGCAATGGCAGAGGCATTTCTCTATGAGCGCAGCGCCTCTGTGCTGGTTGCCCCCCCAGGCTCCGGGACAGGGACGGTCTTTATCAATTTTCCACCACTTACGGTAAAGCCGCCTCCTGTAGCGAATGAAATCTCCGGGAGCTTGAATATCGCCTCTTCCCTTTCCGGAAAGCTGGACAAGGGATTTATCATCGTTTCTCTTGGGGGCAGGATCGTGACGACTCTATCTATCGATACGATCCTTCAGGGGAATGGCGGCGATTACACTATCCCGAACCTCCCTGGCGGGACAGAGACAACACCCCTGAAAGGCGCCTTCTATACCCTTTATGCCCTCGGGTGGGACTCTGCACATCCACTCACTTCGCTGGCAGCGGCAATGCCCGAAATAGCTGATCTTCGTACCGGCAGTGATACTTATGTCAATATGACCATGGTGAAAGTGAGGCGGTAAAGGTCAGAATGACAGATGTGAAGCGTTGCAGTAAAGGGTGTTGTATTCGGCCAGAGAAATGGGTAAAATAATCTCCCGCGCCCCCGTAGCTCAGTAGGATAGAGCAGCGGTTTCCTAAACCGTTTGTCGGGTGTTCGATTCACCCCGGGGGCGCCAATATTATTGGGTGTGTCTATCGTTTTGAGGATGCAGGCATGAACCCCACAAAGAGATGTGCGCATTGCGGAAAGGATATCAACGAGAGGTCGTTGATATGTCCCTTCTGCGGCGGGGAGAGCCTTTCGGATACCGGACAACCTTTCCCCCCCCAATGCCCGCGATGTCTTAAGGCCCTTGATGTCTATACTCAGGACAGTGAAAAATATGGCATCTGTCCCCGGTGCGGCGGGCTATGGCTTGACCGCGGGGAGTTTCGCCGGGCTACCCGGGAGTCTGATGTCTACCGGAAAGAGAATCTTAACAGCCAATCGTTCCATCCGCCCCTCCCGGAGGCCATAGCCTATATCCCCTGCGTCCGCTGCCATAAGATGATGAACCGGAAAAACTTTGCCCGCATATCGGGGGTCATCATTGATGAGTGCGGCAGGCATGGCGTCTGGCTTGATGCTGGGGAGCTTGAGAAGATAAGGCTCTTTATAGCGGATGGGGGGCTGGAGAGGGCCCAGGACAAAGAGATCGAGAAAAATCGCCTCCAGATCGAGGGGCTCGCCACAAGGGTTGACCAGGCCGCCTTTGTGAATAAGCTGATCCACTTCTGGAATTTCAAGCGATGGTTCTTTGGTGGTTAACAGGCATAAAGGGGACAGATTTATTTTCCTGGGGGAAAATAAATCTGTCCCCTTTTCATTTATAGATCTCAATATAATCAATATACGATACCGATCCCTCACCGGTGTTATCAGAATCATTCATAATAGCGATACTTGCTTGAGACGGTGGGTCTTCTCCGAAGGCCTCCTTATAATCTCTTAAGATATCGGCCTCTTTTGTTTCCCACGAGCCGACACGAATAGTCCCCTTTTCAACAATAATAATCTTTGTCTTTGATGTATAAGGGCTTGTAACTATTCCCCCCTTACCCCCCTTTACTAAAGGGGGGATGGGGGGATTTTCCTTATTCGCCCACACGTAGTTTAGTGCGCTGTGCGGAGGATATTCTCCGTATAACAGTTTTGCGCCTTCATAGCGTAATTTTTCTAAACGACCTGCCTTTTTCGGGTCGTATTTAAAGGTAATATAAATTCTGAGGGGATAGTCATCCCCTGCTTTTGTATTGCTCTCCCCTTTTTCATATACGTTCTCTGCCCTCCAGCGCCATCGCATATTGCGATATTCATAAACGTTAAACTCCTTCTTATATATCAGCGCCGAAGCAGAGGCGGCACTCTCTGCCTTCAAATATCTCTCATTACCGTCTGCTTCTATAGTATAAGAGGTGTGCTTCTTGATCTTTGGGAAATAGAGCGGCCTCCAGTTGTCAAGCGTATTAAAATCTTCCTTCATGAAAAGGGATTCCTTTCCACCCTGAGGGATAACAATGGATGGGAAAAGGAGAATCAATAAGGGGAGAAGGAAAAAGGGGACAGATTTATTTTTCCTAATTCTCGGAAAAATAAATCTGTCCCCTTTTTCCTTTATCATAGAAATCTCCTCAGGATTTTCAGGAAAGGGTTGTTCCGGAGTCTATCAATGTAGCAAAGCTTGGCCGGGTGTTTCACCATGTCTGTAAAGGTGGGGTAGATATGGATCACGGAATAGAGTTTATAAAAGGGGATGCCGAGGGACTTGGCTACTTGTGCCTCATGGATGATCTCTCCTGCCCGAGCCCCCAAGATATGGGCCCCTATAAGCCTTCCTTTCGGATCACAGATAAACTTGCTCATCCCGAATTCGGCTGCGTCCGTCTTTCCCCTGTCAATATGGCGGTATTCGTAGCGATAAATTTTTATGTGATCCCCATGAACTTTTCTCGCCTCCTCCTCAGTCAATCCGGCATGGGCGATTTCAGGGTCTGTGAATACCGTCCAGGTGACATCCCTGTAATCCACCCTCTTTTTAAAGGGGAAGAGGGCGTTCTGTGTGGCGATGATCGCCTGGTATTCTGCCATATGGCTGAACCGGTATGGGCCAACCACATCGCCGCAGGCATAGATGTTCGGGGCGGTGGTCTGAAGGGTGGGATTGGTCCTGATCCCCTTCAGGGTATATTCGATCCCGGCCTTTTCAAGATCAAGTCCTTCGACATTGGCCTTCCGTCCAATGGCCATGAGGAGAGCCCCTGCCTGGATCTCCTTTGTCTGGTTTTTAGCGTCCTGCAGGGCCAGGGCGATTTGACCCTCTTTCATGCTGAATTTTAGCGGTTGATACCCGGTCAGGAGGCTCATCCCGTCCTCTGTTAATTTTTGAGATAATCGCTCGACCAATTCCGGGTCCTCGCGATTGAGGATCCGGTCATATTTATGGACGAGAGAGACGTCTACTCCGAGGAGGTTAAAGGCCGAGGCCAGCTCTGCACCGATCGGTCCGCCGCCGAGGACGATGAGGGATGGAGGCAATTGTTCAAGGCTAAAGATAGTCTCATTGGTCAGATAGGGTATGGTATTTAGCCCCTCAATGGGCGGGATTAGAGGGGATGAACCGGTTGAGATGATGAACCTCTTTGCCGAGAGCCTTTTCCCATTAAGCTCAATCTGGTGGTTGTCTACGAACCTCGGAGGCCCGAACAGGACGGTGATGCCGAGTTTTTGAAACGCAGCCGGAAGATGACTATCGTAGACCTTCTGGACCACAGAGCGGACATGGGGCAACACGCCTTCTGTATTGATTTTCGGAGGCGGCTCCATGGCCAGCCCGTATCTCTTTGAATTCCTGATCTCCCGGGCCAACTGACTTGTCCGGATCAGGGTCTTGCTCGGGATACAGCCATAGAGGGTGCACTCCCCCCCCAGCTTGTCCTTTTCGATCATCGCAACCCGTTTACCTAAGCCGCTCGCAAGCTTTGAGGAGACAAAGCCTCCGGCCCCGCCCCCGATGACAATGAGATCATACTCATATTTAGCCATTTGCTGAGAAAGATAGTCCAGAGTGGGGGAAAAAGCAAGGTCGAGGCGCAAAAACCTCAAAAACCTATTGACAGGAAAGTTCGTAACATGCTACAGTAAAAATCCCTACCCTATTAAATTAACGGAGGTTGCTGTACAGATGATACCTGTCAAGAGAGTGATGGCAAGGAATATTGTCACTGTGGACAAACAGGCTACGGCTATGGAAGTTGCAGGGATCATGGATACCAAAAATGTAGGGAGCGTCCTGGTCGTGGATAAGACGAACGGGCAGTTTGTCGGAATCGTAACAGAGAGGGATATCGTCAGGAAGGTGGTAGCAAAAGGGCTGGATGGGAGCAGTTATCTGGTAAAAGGGGTGATGAGTTCGCCCCTGGTGACTATAGAGAGTACCAAGACCATATTTGAGGCCGGGGACCTGATGGATCAGAAGCGGGTAAGGCACCTGGCGGTCACAGAGGCGAGCGAGGTCGTCGGTATTGTATCGATTCGTGATCTGATCAATCCATCGCAATATGATGAAGAAGCCTGGTAATGTAAGTGTCGAGTGATGAGCAATGAGGGGGTGTAAACACCTTTACTCATTGCTAATTGCTCATTGCTGTCTTATTGAGGGAGGCCTTGAAGGAGAGATATCGTGTAGTCGTCCCTGACGTAGATTACTTTGCAGGACTGGTACGGTGCAGGACCTCATGCCCTGTAGGAACGGACTCGGGAGCCTATGTTCAGGCCATTGCCGAGGGTGACTATGAGAGGGCCTATGCGATTGCAAGGGCGCCTAACCCCTTCGCCTCAATCTGCGGACGTGTCTGCGGTCATCCTTGTGAGGCCGCCTGCCGCAGGGGTTTTGTTGATGAGGCCGTATCCATCCGGGCGCTCAAGCGCTTTGTCACAGAGAAATATGGTGTAGAGGCGATCACCGATCCCTCAGGTATCATCAGGTTTTCCAATGCACGCCGCAATAAAGCCGGACTGGGCACCCGCGAAAAGGTTGCGATTATCGGCGCGGGCCCTGCAGGCCTTGCCGCAGCACATGACCTTGCCCTCCTTGGCTACAAGGTGACGGTCTTTGAGTCCGAATCTGAGCCAGGGGGTATGATGGTGCAAGGCATCCCCCATTACAGACTCTCCAGAAAACTCGTTAAGGCAGAGATTGCCTCTATCGAGGCATTAGGCGTAGAGATCAAGTGTAATACGCCCATCGGCAAGGCCCTCTCCCTTAAGGACCTGAAGGACAAGGGCTATAAGGCCATCTTGATAGCCGTGGGGCTCCAGCTTGGACGCTCCCTCCCGATCGAGGGTGCCAACCTGGACGGTGTCCTGATAGGGATGGACTTTATCAGGGCGGCCAATTATGGCCGGCCGCCAAAGATCGGACCGAGGGTGGTCATCATCGGCGGGGGAAACGTGGCCTATGATGCATCACGATCGGCGGTCCGTCTGGGCGCGAAAGAGGTCCACATGTCCTGTCTTGAGACGAGGGACATCATGCCTGCCGATCCCATAGAGATCCTGGAAGGGGAAGAGGAGGGGATCATCCTGCATGACGGACGCGGTCCAAAGAGGATCATCGGGAAGGACGGCAAGGTCACCGGGCTTGAGACGATAAAGTGCACCAGGGTCTTTGATGAAAACAAGAGATTTAATCCGGAGTATGCCCCGGACTCAGAGTCAGTCATAGAGTGCGATACAGTGATCATCACGGTAGGTCAGGCCGCTGACCTCTCCTTTATTAAAGAAGAGGACGGTATCGAGATGGCAAGACCAGGGGTCATGAAGGTGAATCTGGATAGTTATAAGACCAATGTGCCGGGCGTCTTTGCCACAGGCGATGTGGCCTATGGGCCCAAGCTGTTGATTACCGCCGTGGCCGCAGGCCAAAAGTCGGCAAGATCCATTGATGAATACCTCCGGGGGGTCAGTATCGGGATCAGGAAAAAGGGGATCATGCACCCCGTGGGTGACCCTAAGGAATATAAGATGTTCAGGGACTTTGATCTCCTGGGCCGGAAAGAGCCCTCTGCCCTAAAGGCGAAGGAGAGGAGGCATGATCTTTCCCTCGTGGAGATCGGATATGGAGAGGATGAGGCGGCTGCCCAGGCCAGGCGTTGCTATAAGTGTCACATCAATACGATCTTTGACGGTGATCTCTGCATCCTGTGCGGGGGGTGTGTGGATGTCTGTCCGACATTCTGTCTGAAGATGGTTCCTATCACTGAGGTGGATGGAGATGATGACCTGAAAAAGGTGGTTGAGGCAAGGTACAGGATATCCTGGGAAGAGTTGATGCGGGGTGACAGCACGATGGTAGCACAGATCGGGACCGCGATGCTTAAGGATGAAGAACGGTGCATCCGGTGTGGACACTGTGCCAAACGCTGTCCAACCGGCGCCGTCACCTTAGAGGTTTTTGAATATATCGAAGAGATCGAGGAGGCCCCTGTAAAATGAACCATGATGGGGATGAACATATCACACGGCGGGACTTTTTCTCCCTGGTAGGATGGGGAGGTGTGCTGGCCACGGCCGGGGGGTCAGCCTTTAGCTGCTACAAGTTTTATTTTCCCAATGTCCTCTATGAGTCACAGAAGGTCTTTAAGATCGGAAAGCCCTTAGACTATCCGATGGGCCTGAGCGAGAAGTGGAAAAAGGAAAGACAGATATGGGTAGTCCGAAATGAGCGCGGCATCTATGCCATGATCTCCATATGCAGGCACCTGGGCTGTACACCGAACTGGTTTGAGGATAAAAAAAAGTTCTTATGTCCTTGTCACGGCAGCATCTATGATCTCGAAGGAAATGTATTGGGGGGCCCGGCGCCAAAACTGCTCTGGCGGACAGCGGTTACGATTGATCCTGTGGATGGACAGATGGTGGTGGACTTTAACCACCGGCAGGACCCTGACCCGATCTCCACTGAGAATGGGCTGAGGGTTGAAGAGGCCTCGCGTGAGGTGGAGCCGTTTTTCTTGAAGGGGTAATCCCCCTGAATCCCCCTTTATTAAAGGGGGATTCAGGGGGATTATGATCGCAGGGAGGCCAGGGAGGTACAATGAGTAAGCTGATGAACAGGATTTCCAACTGGGTGACCAGCACCCCATTCTGGAAGGCCGTATTCCGTCACGGGTATGAAGATACGGCACGTAACAGGTCGCTGACTACCTTTAGCAACGTCCTCTACCACCTCCATCCTGTCAAGACGAGAAGAGAATCCATAAAGATCAGATATACCTGGTGCATGGGGGGGACATCCCTTCTCCTCTTTGTGATACTTACCGTA
>JACRHF010000010.1 GCA_016217665.1 Nitrospirota bacterium
AGCATGTATGCTTCTTACAGCGCGCTTCCTAAGTTCAGTCAGTGTCTTATGATCCAACCTCCGAGCATCGTTCGTTTTCATGCATATAGATATACCACAAACACATACCGTATGTCCAGACAATTATGAGACGGTTAATATCTTAGCGGTCTCTGCCTTTGTGGTCTTTATCCTCGGGAGGCTCAGGATATCCTCTATCGTGGGTTTCCTGACGGCCGGGATTATTTTAGGCCCCCACGGCCTTCGGTTAATCCGGGAGGTGGCGGATGTCGAGCTCTTTGCAGAGATAGGGATTATCCTCCTCTTGTTTACGATCGGCCTTGAGTTCTCCTTAAAGAATCTGCTGACGCTGCGGCGGGCAATCTTTGGGGGCGGATTCTCCCAGGTCCTCATGACCACCATGGCCGTCGCCTTTTTAAGCTATCTCTTTCTCCATCACAGGATAAATGCGGCCATCTTCGACGGTTTCCTGGTCTCCCTGAGCAGTACGGCAATCGTCATGAAGATCCTTCACGACCGGGGGGAGATATACACCCCGCACAGCCGTACGTCGCTTGGGATGCTGATCTTTCAGGACCTCTGCGTTGTCCCTCTGATGTTGCTTGTCCCTATCCTCTCAGGCAATGGGGGCGGGATAACAGCACTTGCCTATATCATCTTTAAGTCCTCGATCGTCATCGGGGTCGTCCTCTTTGCCGCCAACTGGGGGGTCCCCCACATCCTGCATCAGGTCGTCAGCATGCGGAGCCGTGACCTCTTTGTCATCACCATCCTCTTATTATGTCTCAGTACCGCGCTTCTGACCTCCCTGTTAGGCCTTTCCCTTGCCCTTGGCGCTTTTCTGGCCGGGATTATCATCTCAGAGTCTGAATATGCCTCTCAGGCCATATCCGACATGCTCCCCTTTAAAGAGAGTTTTACAGGCCTCTTTTTTATCTCAATCGGGATGCTGCTGGATATTGGTTTTTTGCAGAGAAATCTCCTGACCGTCATCGTTATGGTCCTTGTCATCCTCATCCTGAAGATAGTCACAGTCACACTCTCTGCATCCGCCCTTGGACAGTCTCTGAGGGGTTCCATTCAAACAGGGTTCTATCTTTCACAGATCGGTGAGTTTTCCTTTATCCTCGCCGTGGCAGGCAAGGCCAATGGACTGATTACAGAGGAGACCTACCAGATATTTCTTTCCGCAGCAATTTTAACAATGATAGTGACCCCCTTCATGATCAGCGCATCCCCCTCCCTCGCCTCATGGGTAATCTCAATGCCGATTTCACGCCGGCTGGACAGGATGCGAAGAGGGATAGAAAAAGATGTGCATATCCGGAGAACAGCCCATGTCATCATCGTAGGTTTTGGCATGAATGGACGGAATCTTGCACGGGTTTTGAGAGACTCGGAGATCCCTTACGTGATCCTGGAACTGAACAACAGCACGGTCAGAAGGATGAAAAAGAGAGGGGAGCCCATCTATTATGGCGACGGCACAAGCCGGGAGGTTCTTCACAAGCTCGGCGTGGATGCGGCCAAGGTCCTTGTCATTGCCATATCGGATGCCGCCTCGACACGGAGGATCGTCCGGATCGCCAGGAAAGAAAACCCTGATTTGCATATCATCGTCCGGACCCGTTATGTGGCCGAGGTAGATCACCTGATCGGCCTGGGGGCCAATGAGGTCATCCCTGAGGAGTTTGAGACCTCCATCGAGATATTCTCCAGGGTGCTGGATCACTACAACATCCCCGGGAATGTGATCACAGACCATATCCATAATATCCGAAGCGATTGCTACAGCATCCTCAGGGGAACAGCGCTTCCCCAAAAGGCCCTTGCAGAGAGATATGAACTCCTGAAGGGGATAGAGACAGAGACCTATCTGATAAAGGAAGGGGCCAGAGTCGCCGGCCGCTCCCTGAAAGGGCTTAACCTGCGGGCCGAGACCGGAGTCACGATCATCGCCATTAAACGGGGAGTCAGGATCCATCAGAATCCGCCGCCTGATTTTGTCCTAAAGAGTGGGGATATTCTCCTTTTGATCGGAGGGACAGAAGATATCCACCGGGGTATAGACTATGTCGAAAATGCACATTGAGTGGCATTCGATCATGCCTTGCAATTTAGAACTGATACTTCTAAAATGCAAAAGAAAGGGGTTAAAGAAGATATATAAACTGAGGTACGCCGTATATAATGAGGATGCATTTGGCAAGGACCATGGTAAAATGTGTACAAAATAGAAAGCAGGAGAGAAGATCAAATAAAAAGAAAGGACGGAGCTATGAATACTGCAAAGAAAGAGGTTCAATCATTACTCAAGAAGCTCCCCGGATAACTGCACTATAGAGGATATCCAGTATCATCTATATGTCATTGAAAAGATCTAGAGGGGTATTGAACGGGCAGAAAAGGAAGGAACTGTTTCACAAGAAGACGTGGAAAAGCGGTTTAGCAGATGGACTACAAAGTAGTCTGGTCTCCTGAAGCAATCGAGGATCTTCAATCAATTGCAGAGTACATTCAAAGAGATTCTGAATTTTATGCGCGATCAGTAAGTCTGGATCTCCCCGGAATCGGGACACTACATTCAAACGGTTCAGGAGCTTTGAGATTGGTCGCTCGGTGGCTCTGATATGACATTGTCAAAGGGGATAAGATGCGATGTATAGTCCCTGTGAACCAGCCCGAAGCGATCCTTTCGATTTACCGTGACACCCCCAGCGAGGAACTGCTGCGCTTTCATAATCTCGGTGCGCCTCTGCCGACCACCACGGGCCATGCCCGGCTGCTTATCAGCATGTGCATGGATCACCGGAAGGATCTGCTGCTACCAAACGAGTTCGCCTATGTTCTTCGATCGGCTGGCGGCAATCTGCGGGACAGCGAGTTTGAGGTGTCCTATGCGATCGCCGTCGGTGGTGTGGCCACTGTGGCCCTGCTCGCGCACACGGATTGTGGGATGGCGGAGTCACCCGGCAGCGGTCCGTCTTCATCCAGGGATTGGCCGAACGCGGCGGCTGAGATGTGGACGCTGCAACAGCGCACTTTGATCGCTATGCAGCGCGCTATCAGATTGGTGACGCTGTCAGGTTTGTGTGCGAAGAGGCAGTGCGGCTAAGACGGCTCTACCCGGCGGTTCTCATAGCGCCACTGCTGTACGAGGTCGAGACGGACCGGCTCGCTCAGATTGAGGAGCTTCCGAATTCCGGCGACGATGGGCAGGCCGCCTGACCCGCGCTTACACCTGTCGAGGCCGGACAGGAATTCCGTCGTGTCGCTGATTGGAAATGACATTTTGCTCTGAGGGCGTCTCCACCATCCATAATAACCGCTCCGTGATACTTCAGGCACTTTGTACATCCTCTCCACCCTGAATTCGGAGCGATGGAACATGTGGAGGCAATTCTGGACAAGGCTGACACGGCGGCTGAACTGGAAATTGTGAAATATGAAGCATGGGAGGTACCTGCAATTTAGAACCGTCAATTCTAAACTGCAAGATGAATCTTGGGTTGTTTAACCATCTCTATGAATCCATTTTGCAGCCGGTAGACACCCGATGCACCCAAAGGTAAACCAGGTCATCTGAAAACCCTATAAAACACTGAGGGGGGCAGATGATTCCTGTAATTGTCAGAAAAAACCAATGGATTAGCCATATTCATGTATGGTATATTATGCAGAAATGAACCTGGAAAGCGGATTTATCTGAAACTATATAATCATAAGTTAGACACCACGGAAGAGGAGTCGATGCTATCTGAGTACTTCAGTGACAGGGAGAAAGGCCCGACGCCACGCACAAAGATCGAAGTCGGGGCGACCGCCTGGGGTGGCATGGTTGCATTGATCGAAGGCTTCATCGCCAATGGTGGTTTCGGGATCGATTTTCCTGATCAATGTCCTGATGGCCGTGGTACTACTGGAACCGATGTCCACGCTCTCGGATTGGCAGTCCGCGCCGAGATCCCGGAACTCGAATGGCACCTTCGAGCCCATAACGTTCCCGCAACACTCCCTATTTTGGACCTCTTGGAGTTCTGCTACAATCATGTTGCGGAGCCAAGCCCAGGTTCCTACCACAGCTTCTTCGAACACCATCACCTGAGCTTCGATCGCGAACAAGGCCGGAGCGACTTTCTGGAACGTGCCAATCGAATACTGGCCAGAAACCAGATCGCATTTCAGTTGCAGGAAAACGGATTAGTAGTGCGCCTGGCTCCGCCAGTGCTGCAGGAGGCGCTGACGATGCTATTGTTCGCTACCGGCGACGATAAACTCGATGACCTCCTTGAGGCCGCCCGTACGAAGTTCCTGGATCCTAATCCTGCGGTCAGGCGCGAGGCTCTTGAAAAACTGTGGGACGCATGGGAGAGGCTCAAAACGATAGGGCCGGGCAGAGACAAGAGAGAGTCAACACGGGCACTCTTGGACAAGACTTCCGATGAGCCAAGTTTTCGCAAGCTCCTTGAAGTTGAGGCAAGTGCGCTCACGGATGTTGGTAACACGTTTCACATTCGGCATAGTGAAACGACCCAGATCGAGCTCCAGTCTGTGGATCATGTTGATTACCTGTTCCATCGGTGCTTTTCGTTTATATGGCTGCTTCTGCGAGCTCGATAGAGCGTCGGTTCAGGACACGTGGTGTCTAACACCATGTTCGCGCGGATAGACATACATCGTGTTGGCAGGGAGTTACACCGGTATCTATCGCTAACTATTTGATTTTAAAAGGACGGCATTTATGTCAAATATAGGACAACCATTGGCAGAGGTCTTTGGGCACCTAACAACCGATCATACAGAAAAGGCCGATCGATACCGATCTCATCGTCTCTGCCCCTTTAACAACAAAGTACCAAACTGTACGAAAGATAAAGCGAGAGACCCTCTTGGCGTTTGCAGTATTAACCATGAAAACCATCCAGTAATCACTTGTCCTGTTAGATTTCGTGAAGACTGGATTATTACCGATGACGCCGCTTCCTTCTTTTTTCAAGACAATTCAACTTGGAGTTCCTTAACCGAGGTTCGTTTGAATGACGCACAAGGAAAATCCGCTGGAAATATTGATGTTGTGCTTGTGGCTTATGATCGACAAGGAAAGATTTATGATTTTGGAGCGTTGGAAGTTCAGGCGGTATACATTTCGGGGAATGTACGTGAACCATTTGAATATTTTATGAAGGACCCAAAGGGGCGGGCAGAAATGGATTGGTCTAAAGAACCCAACTATCCAAGACCAGATTACCTTTCGTCTTCTCGAAAAAGACTTGCACCTCAACTCCTTTTCAAGGGTGGAATCCTGCATAGTTGGCAAAAGAAAATGGCCGTTGCATTGAATAAGAGTTTCTTTGCCACTCTGCCCAACTTAAAGAAAGTCTCTAAATCCAAAGCAGATATTGCATGGTTCATCTACGATTTGGAACTGGTTAAAGAAAAAGGCGAGGAGATGGGCAGATATTCACTCAAAAAGGTGGGCGAAGTCTTCACCGAGTTCGAACCTGCTCTTCTTTCTATAACCACGGCATCGCCAGGAAAAGTTGAAGATTTTATAAAGCTGCTTCAGGAGAGACTCGACGATCAGATTGAGACTCCGCCGGTAAACAAAACTATTGAGAAACCATTCTGAAATGACTACACACAAACAAACTCTATTATTCCCAGAGCTACAAGACAGATTCGAAATGCCTAAACCGGTGAATGTTGCTTCTGTCAAGCAACGAAGCCCTTTTCGCTATCCCGGTGGGAAAACATGGTTTGTGCCGAATTTCAGACACTGGATTGCCACCATGTATCCAAAGCCCAATATCCTTGTTGAACCTTTTGCGGGTGGCGGGATTATTAGCCTGACCGCTCTTTTTGAAAGTATGGTTCAAAAGGCTGTTATGGTCGAACTGGACGAAGAGATTGCAGCAGTATGGGAATCAATTGTTAATGGTGATGCTGCATGGCTGAGTAATCGGATTCTTACTTTTGAATTATCTAAGAAAACCGTAATAGATGAAATCAAGAAGATTCCGAACACACAAAGAGAAAAAGCATTCCAGACTATTCTTAAGAATCGAACATTTCATGGTGGAATTCTTGCCGAAGGTGCAGGATTTCTCAAGTACGGAGAAAAAGGGAAGGGCATTCATTCACGTTGGTATCCTGCGACTATCGCTAAAAGGATTCTTAATTTAAATCACATTGCCGACAGAATCGATTTCCGTTGCGATGACGGCGTGAAAGTAATGATAGAATTCTCCCACAGGCGTGATACGATTTATTTTATAGACCCTCCATATACTGCGGGCGGAAAGAAAGCTGGCAAGCGTTTATATAAACATTATAATCTCGACCATGAGCAATTGTTCACCACATGTAAGACATTGAAGGGCGATTTTTTGATGACGTATGATAATGCAGAAGAAGTTAAGAAAATGGCTAGAAGTCATGGCTTTCAAATGCGATTAATACCAATGACCAACACCCATCATACAACAATGGAAGAATTGGTAATTGGTAAAGATTTATCATGGATGGACGGCTTCCCCGCAGTGCATGAACCTGAGACCAACTATGTAGCCAATAAAACTAAGAGAATACGGTCTAATAAAAAAATCCATTAGACGCGGGATTAGCGGGTTATGATTTTGGGCTCTGGTAATCCCCCGCGCCTATGATTTAGGCCGTTTAGTGTATAAATAAGAAAAATATACGGAGGGCATTACGTATGGGTGAAGCAAAGGTTCATATCAAGGTCGGCGAATTTGAGTTTTCCGGTGAAGGTGATCAGGAATGGGTTGCAAAACAACTTGACAAAATTTTAGCGAAAGCTGATGAACTAATTAGTTTAACGCCACCTCCGGCTTCAGAGGAAGCTAAAAGCGAACACCATAAACCAATGGGCTCCGATGCGGGGATCGCTAAGAAGACCTTACCAGCCTTTTTGTCCGAAAAAGGAGCAACCAAGAACCAAATTAAGAAATTTCTTGCTACTGCCATTTGGCTTGAGGCGAAAGGGAAAGCTCGCTTGAGTACTGGCGAAATCTCTAAGGCAATTAAGGATGCGAATCAAAGTAAACTGAGCAATCCATCAGAGTGCTTGAAACAAAACATCTCAAAAGGATATTGCGAAAAAGATGGCAAGGAATTCTTCGTTACTGCGGAAGGGAAAGCGTCACTGTAAAATGGTTACCCCAGAGCAAGCTCTATCGGCGATCCCGGAAGGGCTCCGCAGACCACTTTTGCAAGAGTTCAGTGGCATAGTTAATAACTTCTTAGAACATCGATGGACAGCCGCAGAACTCTCTGGCGGCCGTTTTTGTGAAATTGTCTATACGATACTCGATGGTCATGCAAGAGGCCTCTACCCATCATCGCCAAGCAAGCCAGCTAATTTCGTTGATGCCTGCCGCAGGCTTGAGAGTAATGCGTCGGTTCCACGGAGTTTCCAGATTCTAATACCACGCTTACTGCCTGCCCTTTACGAGATACGCAATAACCGAAATGTGGGGCATATGGGAGGTGATGTCAATCCTGACTTGATGGACAGCTCCGCGGTTGTCTCAATAGCGGGCTGGATTCTTGCTGAGATGGTACGTGTTTTTCATGGTCTCGCGACTGAAGAAGCCCAACAGCTTGTTGACAACCTTGCCGAGCGAAGGCTAACGCTGGTCTGGAAGTCTGGAGATATTAGGCGGGTGTTAAATCCAGAACTACCGTTGAAAGATCAGATTCTTTTGTTAATTGGCTCTGTCGCCGGAAAAGTAGCTATGGAACAGCTATTCTCATGGACTGGTCACAAAAATCGGGCATATTTCATCAGGCTTATTCGGGCACTGTATGAAAACAGATATATCGAATTTCATGTTAGCACTGGGGAAATTGAGATGCTGCCACCAGGCGCGGGATAAGCCCTGCACATTTTTCATCCCAGCCTTTGTGGTCCACACTGGTCATGCATTTCGTCATGTATCAAAATCTTGACGGGGATGGAGTTGGATACAATGTGCAAGACGATAAACAATCTGGTCGATGGCCGACTCAATAAGATGGGATCAGTATAAGAATGGAAAAAACTCTCAAGGTACTAACTGAAATGGAAAAGAAAGGGGTCATTGAGAAATATGCCATAGGGGGTGGCATTGCTATTATTTTTTACATGGAGCCAGTTCTTACGTATGATATGGATGTCTTCTTTTTTCTTCCGCAGGCACAAAGCGGCCTTATCATGATTTCCCCCATTTATGAGTATCTAAGAAAGAAGGGATATAAAGTACATCAAGAGCATATCGTAATTGAAGGGGTGCCTGTCCAGTTTATTCCTGCATACAATGATCTCATAGAAGAAGCCGTGAAAGAGGCAAAGGAAATAAAATACAAGAGGACAAAGACCAGGGTGATTCAGGCAGAACATCTCCTGGCGATCATGCTCCAGACAAACCGGCCGAAAGACAGGACAAGAATGACACAACTACTTGATGAGGTAGAAATAGATATGAACTACTTTACAGAGATTTTGGGACATCATGGACTACGGAAAAAATGGAATGAATTCAGGAGGCAATTCTATGGAGAATAGGCTTCTGCGGCAAAGGGAAACTGAGAAATTGTTCCGGGCAAAGCAAAGGAGACGCCAGGAATTAGCAAAGTTACCTTTCGAGAGAAAAATTCGCATCCTCATTGAACTGCAGAAGATAGCAGACGATATCCGGACAACCTTAAGAGGTATCAAACGACGCTCATGGGATATCCGCTGAAGAAGTCAGGGAATATGCACAAGCAGTGAAGCGTTGATTTAAATTCATAGATGTTGACAAGCGGACCCTGACTGTTTAACAATTAAATAAGTTTTTAAGAATAAGGAGTCGTTATGGTCCCAACGATCGAATGGAAAGATGGCATCGTGCGGATGCTGGACCAGACGCGCCTGCCTCTTGAAGTCACCTATTTTGAGTGTAAGACCTATCAGGATGTGGCGAAGGGGATAAAGGAACTCATCATCCGGGGCGCTCCAGCTATCGGGGTGGCGGCGGCTATGGGGGTCGCGTTGGGGGCGCAGGATGTCAAGGCACAGAATTTTACTGATTTCTATGGTGAGATAGAAAAGATCTGCAGTCATATCGGCGCCACAAGGCCGACGGCCGTGAACCTGTTCTGGGCGATCGAGCGGATGAAGAGGTTTATCCAATCTCACCGGGAGAGGCCGCTCAATGCCATCAAAGAGTTGTTGATCGAAGAGGCCAATAGGGTGCTCCGGGAAGATGTCGAGGCCAACAGGGCCATGGGCAAACATGGGGCACAGTTTATCAAAGACGGGAACACAATCCTGACCCACTGTAATGCCGGCGCCCTGGCGACGGGCGGATACGGGACAGCGCTTGGAGTCATCAGGGCGGCGAAAGAGCAGGGAAAGGATATAAACGTCTTTGCAGATGAGACAAGGCCGGTCCTCCAGGGGGCGCGCCTGACCGCGTGGGAACTGATGGAGGACAATATCCCGGTCACATTGATTACTGACAACATGGCAGGCTATTTCATGAAAAAGGGAGCGATTGACCTCTGCATCGTCGGTGCTGACCGCATCGCCAGAAACGGGGATGCGGCCAACAAGATCGGGACATACAGCGTAGCGGTGCTGGCACGGGAGCATGACATCCCGTTCTATGTGGCCGCTCCGGTATCCACGATAGACTTTGCCATACCGTCAGGGGAACACATCCCTATTGAGGAGAGGAACCGGGCAGAAGTCACCCATGTCTTTGGGAAGGTCCAGATAGCCCCGGCAAAGGTCAGGGTCGCAAACCCTGCCTTTGATGTAACCCCGGCACGCTATATCACTGCAATCATCACAGAAAAAGGGGCCTTTAAACCTGAGGATATCTATAAGTTAACGGAGTGATCCACAGAAAAGGGGACAGATTTATTTTTCCGAATTCTCGGAAAATAAATCTGTCCCCTTTTCTGCTATTCATCGAGGCATCACTTTATACCCCCCTTGACAATGCCATACTCAGATCTTATCTTATAGTTGTTAGCATATTTTTTGACAGTTTGACAGGATGATACCCCATGGCAAAAAAAGACTATTATGACATCCTCGGTGTCCGCAGAGACGCCGACGATAAACAGCTTAAAAAGGCCTATAGAAAGCTGGCGAGGAAATACCATCCTGATCTGAATCCCAACAACAAGGAGGCGGAACAGCGCTTCAAAGAGATCAACGAGGCCTATGAGGTATTAAGCGACCCAACGAAAAAGAAGCAGTATGATAGCTATGGACACGCGGCATTTGAGGCTGGATTCCAGGGGGCTGAAGGGTTCAGGGCCGGGGCAGGAGGACCGGGAGGGCCAGGCGGGTTTGACTTTACCGTCAACCGGGATAAAGGATTTGGCTCCATATTTGAGGACCTCTTTGGCGATGTGTTCGGGGCGCGTAAGGGTTATCAGCCTGCACCGGAACCGGGGCAGGATCTCTACTATAATATGGAGCTGGACCTCAAAGACGCCTATACCGGCACCGCGACACACATCAATGTCCAGAAGGAGATCCCCTGCGGGCATTGCGGCGGCTCCGGTGAAGAACCGGGGGGAAAAAAGGCGGCCTGTCCCACCTGTAAGGGCAAAGGGAGTGTGGAGAGCGGGGCGGCCTTCATGCGATACTCCTCTCCATGTCCCCAATGCAGGGGACGGGGCTCCCTAAGCCCTCCGTGCAGGGTATGCGGAGGGGGAGGGACAGCCATGAAGCCGGAGCGGATCTTGGTCAAGATCCCTCCCGGCGTTGATAACGGAACAAAGGTGCGGGTCGCCGGAAAAGGGGGCGCCGGCATTAGGGGCGGAAGTCCTGGTGACCTTTATATCATCACCGCTATCCGTCCCCACTCGTTTTTTGAGCGAAAGGGCGACGACCTCTATTGCGAAGTCCCTGTAACGATCAGTGAGGCCGCCCTCGGCGCCAAGATCGAGGTCCCGACCATGGACGGCATCGCCTCCATGAGCATACCCCAGGGTACTCAGGGCGGCCAGTTGTTCAGGCTTAAGGGGAAGGGGATGCCGCACCTTAAAGGCGGGGGCGGCGGCGATCAATACGTCAAGATTATGGTTGCTATCCCTAAGGGAATCAGTGAATCGGATAAGGAGCTCTTTAGAAAACTCTCTCTATTGTATAAAGAAAATCCACGGGAGCGCCTGACAGGGGGAAGATAGATGTTACGGGATGATCGGGATATACCTTTATACATGATCGGGATCGCCGCGCAGATGCTGTCTATCCATCCACAGACCCTCCGCCTTTATGAGCGGGAGGGGTTGGTAAACCCCGGAAGATCCGAGGGGAATACCCGGCTTTACTCCCAAAGGGATGTGGAACGTGTAAAATTTATCCTCCATCTGACAAGGGATATGGGAATCAACTTAGCCGGTGTTGAGGTGATCCTGAAGATGAGAGAGCAGATGGAGGAGATGCAGAGGGAGATGGCAGGCATTATTGACTATATACGGGGCTATATACGGGAAGAGTTCAAAAAGGAGATGATAAAACAGGGGAAAATGCCTGAAGGTATGGATGAACAGTCCAGAAGGAAACCGGCTAAAAAGGTCAGCAGGCTCAAGGTAGAAGCAAAGAAAACCGGGAGGAGGTAAGGATATGCGCATGGATCGCTTCACCTACAAGGCACAGGAGGCGTTGTCAGAGGCCCAGAAGACGGCGGAGAGGTACAACCACCAGCAGATAGATACCGGACATATCCTCCTATCACTGATCAAGCAGAGAGAAGGGATCGTACCTCAACTCCTCAAAAGGCTGGAGATTGATTTAACAACCTTAGAAAAGGAAGTACACCGGGAGATGGAGAAGATCCCCAGGGTCTCCGGACCCGGCAGTGTGGGACAGATATACATTACACCGGGGTTAAAGGGTGTATTTGATGCGGCAGAGAAGGAGGCCGAACAAATGCATGATGAGTATGTGAGTACAGAACATATATTCATCGGGCTTGCAGAGAGCAATGATGCGGCGGCAAGGATCCTCAAAAACCTTGGGGCCACGAGGGACAAGATACTCAAAGGACTTGCTGAAATGCGGGGGGCCCAGAGGGTAACAGACCAGAACCCGGAGGATAAATATCAGGCGCTGGACAGATACAGCCGCGACCTTACAGAACTTGCCAGGAGGGGGAAGTTAGACCCTGTCATCGGGAGAGATGACGAGATCCGGCGTGTCATCCAGGTCCTCTCCAGAAGGACCAAGAACAACCCTGTCCTGATCGGCGAACCTGGCGTGGGAAAGACGGCCATCGCAGAAGGCCTTGCCCAGCGGATCGTCGCCGGGGATGTCCCGGAGGGTCTGAAGAATAAACGGGTCGTCGCGCTCGATATGGGGGCCCTGATTGCCGGCTCCAAGTATCGCGGCGAATTTGAAGACAGGCTCAAGGCCGTAATTAAAGAGATCGAGCAGGCCGAGGGGCAGATCATCCTCTTTATAGACGAGCTTCACACCCTCGTCGGTGCAGGGGCGGCAGAGGGCGCCATTGATGCCTCCAATATGCTGAAGCCTGCCTTAGCGCGGGGCGAACTACGGTGTGTGGGGGCCACGACGATTGATGAATACCGAAAACATATCGAAAAGGATGCCGCGCTGGAGAGGCGATTCCAGCCTATCCCCGTGTCTGAACCCCATGTTGAGGATACGATCTCGATCCTGCGGGGCCTTAAAGAGCGATACGAGGTGCATCACGGGGTGCGGATCAAGGACTCTGCCCTCATCGCCGCGGCAGTCCTGTCCCACCGGTATATCACAGACAGATTCCTCCCGGACAAGGCCATTGACCTGATTGACGAGGCCGCATCCAGTCTCCGCATCGAGATAGACAGCATGCCCTCAGAGCTCGATGAGATTGAGCGGAGGATCAGACAGCTTGAGATAGAGCGTCAGGCCGTGAAAAAGGAGCGGGACCCCGCCTCCATGGAACATCTTGAGAAGATAGAGAAGGAACTGTCTGACCTTAAGGAGGGCGGCGGTGCCTTAAGGGGGCAGTGGCAGGCAGAGAAGGAGGCCATCGGCAGGATTAGGAGCCTTAAAGAAGAGATAGAGTCGACTCGCATCCAGTCGGAACAGGCTGAACGGAGTGGCGATCTTGAAAAGGCGGCTGAGTTAAGATATGGGAGATTACCGGAGCTGCAAAAACAATTAGAGGCGGAAAACAGGCGGCTTGCAGAGCCCCAATCCGCAGGGAAGCTGCTCAAGGAAGAGGTTGATGAGGAAGATATCGCAGAGATTGTCTCAAAGTGGACAGGCATCCCGGTCGCCAGGATGCTTGAGGGGGAGGTGCAGAAACTCCTTCGTATCGAGGAGAATCTGAGACGCCGTGTCGTCGGGCAGGATGAGGCCATATCGGTTATTGCCAATGCCGTGCGCCGGGCGCGGGCAGGCATCCAGGACCCGAACAGACCCCTTGGCTCCTTTATATTCATGGGGCCGACAGGGGTCGGGAAGACCGAGCTTGCAAAGGCCCTGGCAGAGTTTCTGTTCGATGATGAGCAGGCCATGATCCGCATCGACATGTCTGAGTACATGGAAAAACACTCGGTGGCAAAATTGATCGGCGCGCCGCCGGGTTATGTCGGCTACGAAGAGGGCGGCCATCTGACAGAGGCCGTAAGGAGGAGGCCCTACTCCGTCATCCTCTTTGATGAGATCGAAAAGGCTCACCCGGAGGTCTTTAACATCCTGCTTCAATTACTGGATGACGGGAGGCTGACAGACAGCCACGGCCGGACAGTAGATTTTAAGAATACGGTGGTCATCATGACCTCCAACATCGGGAGTCAGTATATCCAGGAGTTAGGGGGCAGGGATGAAGAGGAGATGAAAAAGAGGGTGACGGAGGCCATGCGCAGCTACTTCAGGCCTGAGTTCTTAAACAGGGTGGATGATATCATCATCTTCCATACCCTCGGCATGGAAGAGTTGAAGAAGATTGTAGAGATACAGACAGGACGCCTCCATAAACTCTTAGAGGAGAAAAAGATCAACCTCTCTCTCACGGATGCGGCAAAGGCATCCCTTGCCGTCGAGGGGTATGACCCGGTGTTTGGCGCCAGGCCGCTGAAACGCGTAATCCATAGGTCTCTTCAGGACCCCCTTGCCATGAAGATCCTTGATGGCACGATCAAAGAGGGGGAGACGGTCATCGTTGATGTAAAAGACGGAGAGATTGTGTTCAGATAATTAAATTCCCCTTAAAGGGGGACAGAGGGGGATTACTGCTTATGCCGCCCATAATAGCCATCACCGCTAAAACAGAGGAACTCCGGGGCAGGCCCCAGACCACGATTCCAGACGCCTACGCAAAGGCCGTCGAGGAGGCCGGCGGTATCCCGCTCATCATCCCTATCCTGGGGAAGAGAGAGAACATCGCATCTATCGCCCGCGCCCGATTTGCACATGGCTTCATATTCAGCGGCGGTGATGATATCCATCCGCGCTATTATGGCGAGAAACCTTTATTAAATCTTGACCTCTCCCCGGACGAGCGAACCGATTTTGAGATCGCCCTTTTCAGAGAGGCGATAGGACTTCAGAAACCTATCCTCGGAATCTGCCTCGGCGCACAGCTCATCAACATAGCCCTCGGCGGCAGCCTGTATCAGGACATACCAACCCAAATTCCTAACTCTTTAAATCACAGGGCTGTGCATACTGTGACCATAAAGGAAGGAACTCTACTTCACAGAATATTTGGGGACAACAATTTGAATACCCTCTCTCTCAGGGAGAGGGATAAGGTGAGGGTGGGGTTATCTCCGAATGAAATCCCCGTCACCAGCGCCCACCACCAGGCCGTGAAGACCCCGGGAAAAGGCCTGACCCCAAGCGCCCCCTCCCCCGATGGTGTCATTGAGGCCATCGAGATGACAGATTACCCCTTCCTTATAGGCGTCCAGTGGCATCCTGAGCAGGAACCGGATAATGACCAGACAAAAAGGCTCTTTAAGGCTTTTGTAGAGGCAGCAAAATAAGGGTAGTTGCCCAATTTATTGGGCTAACATGCGGCTTATACAAAAACATGGCTAAGGGCAACTTCTACATTGGTACCAGCGGCTGGAACTACGAACACTGGAGGGGACTCTTCTATCCGAAGGATCTGCCGCAAAGCAGATGGCTTGACTTCTACAGCCGGCATTTCAACACCGTAGAGATCAACTATAGCTTCTACCGCCTCCCTGAGAAAAAGACCTTTGAAGAATGGCATCACAGCACACCGGCATACTTCTCCTTCACCGCAAAGGTGAGCAGGTTCTATACCCACATGAAGAAACTCTCCCTCCCTGAGAAGAACCTCTCACGATTCCTTGAAAACGCCGCCGGGCTTGCCGGAAAACTTTCCGCCATCCTGTTTCAACTCCCGCCGTTCTGGAACGTAAACTCAGAACGGTTGTCCCAGCTTGCTGCCTATCTGAAGACCCAGAAGATACTCCCCGGCATCCGGTGTGTGCTTGAGGTCAGAAACAGGACCTGGCTTTCAGAGGAGGTCTTCAGTATACTCAAAGACCACAACATCTCCCTCTGCCTTGCAGACTGGCCAGAACTTCGCGTGGACGGCCCCATCACAGCAGACTTTGTCTATGTCAGACGGCATGGCCCCTCTGCCCTCTATGCCTCACGCTACACACACCAGGAGCTTGAGGCCGATGCCAGGATGATCCAGAAGTGGCTCGTTGGAGGAAAAGACGTGCATGTCTATTTTAACAACGACGCCATGGCCTGGGCCGTCAAGAATGCACTGGAATTAAAGGAGATGTTAGCCAATCTTTAACAGGACCTTCAGCACGCCCTTCCTATCAGTATATTGGAACGCCTCGATTCCCTCTTCTATAGCAAAGACCTTGCTGATGAGCGGCGTAACGTCTACACTCTTTGTTTCCAGTGCCTTTATGGCAGGTGGAAATGGGCCGCACCTGGAGCCGATGAGGGTAAGTTCATCAATCACCACCCTGTTCAGATCCACCGCTCCCCTCTCTGCGACCGTTGTCTTGATGATAATCTTTCCCCTCGGTCTTACTATATTTACGGCAGTCTCAAGGCCAGCCGAAGAGCCAGTAGCATCCACAACGATATCAAAGATCTTTTCCTGGGGAAGAGGCCCCGGCATCGTCCTGATCCCCCTCTTCTCCAGGATGGAAAGCTTATCCCTGTGCCGCCCAACAACGATCATCTCACATCGGCTCAGGGATAGTACCTGTGCAATCAGGAGACCCAGCTTCCCATCTCCCAGCACACAGACCTTGTCATCCGGCCTAATCGCCGCCTGCTCCATGATCTCAAATGCAGCGGCAAGGGGTTCTATAAAGACCGCCGCTTCATCAGGGATGGAATCCGGGATGATATGAAGGTTACTCATCGGGAGTGTGAGATAATCTGCAAAGGCGCCATTCTTATTAAGGATACCCAGAACCGAACGATTGGGACAGTGGTTCTTAAGACCACTCTGGCAGTAGGGACAAACACCACAGCCGATATTGATCTCACCAACAACCCGCCGCCCAATCAGCCCCTGATCCGGAGACTCTTCCACAATCCCTGCAAACTCATGCCCCGGGATGCCGCTGAATCCCATGTACCCTTTCAGGATCTCAACGTCCGTATTGCATATCCCGGCACATCTGACCCTGATCAGGGCCTCATTAGCAGAGGGCACAGGTACAGGATAATCATCATGGTAGGAGAGCCCATCTTTAAATGTTAGGGCACGCATCGTCCTTACGGTCAGCCTATTTTGTCTTGAGATATTCTATAAGACTGTCAAGGTCTTCGGCGGACATCTGCCATCTTGGCATCATGGTATTGAGTGGATTCCCTGCAGGATCAATCCCGGCAAGGATAGAGCTTTTCAGGGATTCTTCAGTAAACGGAGGATGCCTTCTCCCGCCAGGATGGATATGACCTTCCGGATTCGTAAGGTATTTCCATGTCAGGGCCGGCACATCCATCATCATCATCCGCATTCCGTGAGCATCGGCGCCATGACACATGGCACATCCCACCCCCTGCATCCCATGGCTGTTAGAAATAAATTCCCCCCTGGAACCAATACCCCGATAAAATATCTTTTCACCGGGTGAAGAAAATTCGGTCTTTCTCTCAATCTCGTCCATATTCCTCCTCATCTCTCCCCGCATCCCATGCATCATTCCACCCATCCCCCGCATCCCCCCGCCCATGCCCATACGGCCGCCCGGAAATGGACAGGCATCGCAATAGCTATAGTAAAGGATCACTCCGGCTACACCAATAGACAGAAGGATTAACCCTAAAAATAAATGACCAAACCTGCTCATCGTCGTAGACCCTAACTAATACTAACGCATTATCTAATGTGACAGCTTACGAACGCAAGAAATGGCTTTAGACAAGGCGGACGACGAGGAAAACCGCAGGCGTACTCATTGCGGTACGTCGAGGATTTTCCGAGGAGTCCAACGCCGTATAAAGACATTTATTGCGTTCGTATTAATCTCCGGTTATGTCTTTCTTCTTCTCGAGATATTCATCCTTCGATATCTCGCCTTTAGCGTATCTTTCTTTCAGAATATCAATGGCCCTTTTTTGATCACCGGTTTTAGCGCCCATAAAAAAGCGGGTGATTAAAATTATCCCTGCTATAATCAACAGCAGGAAAATGAACCAGATAATCATCCCGAACCAATGAAAAGGATAGTGATAACCCATGCCATACATTCCCACAAGACCTCCTTTCTCGAATTTAAAAGGGTTAATGAAAAAATCAGACTCTATTTTCTGGGTTATATAATAGCAAGGTGGGATAGAGCTGACAATAGAATTTTTATAAGTGATAAATAGAAGCACCGGGGAGATGTTATAATTAGCCTTACTGACACTCTGAAAATAGGAGAGATATGGTGAAAGACCCCTCATTATCAGACATTACCCTGTTCGACCGATTTGCCCGGGAATATGATCACTGGTTTGTTGAGAATAGTTTCGCCTACCTGTCAGAAGTGGAAGCGATTCGCAGGTTTATTCCTGATACTGGACTTGGGGTTGAAATAGGGGCAGGCACCGGACGATTCTCCACCCCCTTCGGGATCAAGATAGGCATAGAGCCGGCTAAAGGGATGGCCAGGATTGCCCAATCACGGGGACTTCACATGATCAGGGCACTGGCAGAGGATTTACCTTTCAAAGATGAATCAATCGATTATATCCTGATGGTAACTGTGATCTGCTTTTTGACGGACCTGCCCGCGGCAATGAAAGAAATCAGGAGAATATTAAAACCGGGAGGCCGCCTTATTATTGGCTTTATTGACCGGGAATCCCGTCTGGGCAGGAATTATGAATCCATGAAAGACTCGAGCAGATTTTACAAATGGGCTACATTCTATTCTGTCTCTCAGGTTATGGATGTTCTTACAGCGGTAGGGTTTTCTGATTTTCAGGTATGCCAGACCATCTTTACCAATCCAGGAGATCTGGTCAGATGCGATCCTGTACGTGAAGGTCATAACGAAGGCGGCTTCGTGGTCGTGATGGGGACCAGACAATAGACCGCACTTTGAAACAGAAGAGACACTGCCCCTTCCGGCCATGAAGGCCGATCATCCGGTCATATCGCGCCTGCAGGAAGAGCATAAGAAAATCCGGGATCTTGTAGACTCCATCTAAAAAGAGAAACAGAGCGAGAAGATTGCTGAGTTATTGCAATCTTTTGCCGAGAGGCTGACCAGCCATATCCAGTACGAGGAAAAGGTGGTGTTTCCACTTGCAGAGGAGCTGGTCCCTGAAGAAACAATTGCAAGGATAGACCACACCCTCCATACTGCATTCCAGAAGATAAATGACCGATGGACGCCCGAGTTCTGGGAAAATGAAAAAACCTTGAAGGCAAAAAAGTAGTAAGATGGAATCATTCTTTTTAGAAAATACATTTCTTCCTGAAAGTGTGAAATTTGAATTATACCCTTTTATAGAACATTTCTCCTATCAATCGACAAAATCAAGTCACTTTAAACAATAGCATTATGGATTGAAAAACTTGGTGTTTCTCGCGACCCTAACAATCACAGAAGATAAGCAAGTAGTGGTGGTCTCTCTTCTTGTAACTGGTATCCTGCATGGCAACAGAAGATAAAGAAAGTGTCGCCCGTGTATATTTACAATATAAAGACTTCAAAATTATCATTTTGGATTGCACCGCCCTTTTAAGCCTTGACTTGCAATTTTTTTCTTGTTAGTATGAGGAGGTTTTTTACACTAACTTTTATGGATAAACTCAGGAGGTGTAATTATGGAAAAAATGCCTTTCAGAACGGCAAGAATTAAAAGTGGTCATCCTATTGTAACCGAAGATACCTGGGCCTATTATGCCTATGTGATCCTCTCGGGAAAAGGGAAAGTTGTAAAGAATATTGAAGGAGATCAGGAGGTTATAGGCATATTAAAAGAAGGGGATGTCCTTGGAGAGATGTCTATTATTGGTGGAGCAAAAAGAACTGCATCCGTTATTGCAGACGGTGATGTTGAAGTAGCAATGATCCCCAAAGATACGATAATCAGCATCATGGACACCCTTTCACCAACAACCAAATCTAAATTGACCGCGCTGACAAGCGATCTCACTCATATCACGCATATCAGTGCAATCCTGGCACATGAACTACATGATATAGAAAAAATAAAGGTTAAACGTGTTGATGTGGAGTCCCTCAACAGAAACCTGACAGAAGAAATGAAAGACGTGCCGGATATCTACAAACAGATATTCATAACCCTGGCAAATAGACTCAACCTGGGAATCGAGACGCTGGCAAAACTGAGTATGCAGGTCGAGAATGCTGCAAAGATATCAGAATCCATATCAGTAGCAATCTCAAAACAGCCCTGAGAAATATCTTTCTTGTATTTAAACTGAAACTGCCAGAGTAATATTAGACAGACTGCTCTTGTTTTCCCAACGTCAAAAGAGAATGCTTAAACGTGGCTACATGGGACGGGTTCATCCACATAGATTATCTCTTTATAGGGAAGATGTTCCAATGGGGGTTATGGCAAACAACAACAGTTTCTTTATTTCCTGATGATGAGAGCACTAATCTCATTTAGAACATCTTGAAGGGAAGGCATTGTTGATTGAATTACTTTATCGGGTGTGTGTTTATGGTGAGGAAATGAAGTAATTTCCGGATGATGGGGGGCATTATCATAACGAAAAATCATCTGCCCATCTTTGCCCATATAATGGAATCTGTATTTATCAATGGAGACTGTATCGTGGACCTTGTTGGCAAAGATAGCAATCTCAAGGACTGAAGAGTCTATGATGGGGTGGAGGTGATAGTTTTTTCTATACTTTCAACAAATCTCTGCATCACCGGACAGCAGAGCGGATGGCAGACTGTGTCTTTTGCCACTGAGCAAGGAATTTTGCAAAGGCGTACCAGTCAAAGTAATCAGCATCATCCCCCACCTGGCCTGCCTCAAACTTTTTTAGAAAGGCCTGTGTACTGAGATGGTATTTTTGCTCAAACTCCTTTATGGCCTTTTTGTAAAAGGCGATAGCGTTTGAGCATAGGGCGTATTCACGCTTTAGGGAAATTTTGATTTCGCTTGCAAAGTGCATACGTTACTTATAAACCAGGAGACTACATTAGTCAAGGGCATTTTATGTTTTTGGTAGGAATTCTGGGGAGGCCATATTTGACTCGTTGAGTCAAGTATGGCCTCCCCAGAATATTATGGATGGACCCTTTTTTAAAAGAGGGGGTGCATCGGTTTATCGAACCAGAGTCTCTTCCGGTCTTTTCCCGCGTTGCCGACCAGTTTCCACTTGCCATCCTCTTTTTTTAGAATGTGCTCCTCTAAAATCCAGTTATCTACGGTGATGGAATATGTTTCTCCTTTAGGAATACCTACAAGCAGACCACTGCAGCGGATGATCAAAACTCCGTCTTTTGAAGAAATGAGCTCCATATTATGCCGGGATGCCAAATTGCTGAATGTATCAAATATCCTTGACCATATTTCTCTGGCAGCAGCTTTGTCATGCTCACCATTCTGATAATGATCTGAATAACGGGCCATGAGGGCGTCCAGATCTTTCGTCTCGATGGCCTTTTCAGCATCATGGTAAAAATCCATCACCGATTTGAACTCCTTTTCCCCTAATGTTTTCTCTGCCGCTGGATCTATCTTCATGGAAAATACATCCGAATATTTATGGTCCGCGGCTGCGGTTCCTGTAAAGAGAACAAAAAGGGAAATACAGGTTAAGGCGCCTCTTCTAATCATCATGATAGTCTCTCCTTATAAGTGAGTTACTCCGGAAAAGAATCCGGAGGTCTAATGCCCTGCCATCCTTTTCCATTTAAAGCCTTTAAAAAGGCAACGAGGCTGCTTTTTTCTTCCTCAGTCAGGTTCAGTCCCGTTATCTGTCTCTTTCTTATCCTCTCAATACCTTCTTTATTACCAAAAGAGTTTAGCATTTCTTCAAGGGATAAATCAGTTCTCTTCATTTCAGGGTCTAAGAATGGATTGTCCATCCCCCCCTGATTGTAAAAATCCACCACCTCCTCCAGTGTTGAAAATCTTCCATCATGCATATAGGGCTCTGTTCTGCCAATCTCTCTTAACGTAGGCGTTTTAAACGCGCCGATGTCTTCCATTTTTTTTGTTACGGCGTAACGTCCAACATCCAGGCGGCTCTTATCCCAGCCAATTCCGATATTGTGGTATTTTTCATTGGTCAGGTTGTATCCCCCGTGACATTGTGTGCATCTCCCCTTGCCCCGGAAAATTTCAAAACCATCTTTCTCTGCAGGTGTTAAGGCCGCCTCATCTCCTGCCATATATCTGTCCCATTTCGAGTCGCCGGAGACGATGGTGCGCTCAAAAACCGCAATGGCCATTGCAATATGATCCATGCTGACTTCCCCGCCAAAGACCTTTTTAAACCACTGCCTATACCCTGGTATGTCAGCAATCTTTTTAACAACCGCCTCCTCATTAGGCATTGCCATTTCTGCCGGATTTGTAATAGGGGCTTTGGCCTGCGCTTCCAGTGTGGCCGCTCTCCCATCCCAGAACTGTTCTGTTGTCCCAAACCGGTTAATTGCTGAAGGAGTATTGCGATCTCCGTTTTGTCCATTCACACCCACCGAAACAGGGCGGTTGTCGGCAAAGGCAAATTCAGGGTTATGGCAGCCTGCACATGACAATGTGTTGTCTATGGAAAGACGGACATCAAAAAAGAGCGCTCGTCCGAGCTCGACCTTCTCCTTTGTCATGGGGTTATCTTCGGGGAGAGTAAAGTCATCCGCAAAAAGGCCAAGCGGCAATTCCAGGGAAAAATCCTTAAATATAGCCGTTTCGCCCCCAGCGAGACCTTCTCCGAAAGTGGTTGCAGAAATTGACGTGAAGAACAGCAAGACAAGAAGCAGTGTCAGCATTTTTCCCCCACCAGGAACTTGCTCTCTTAGGTCAGAATAGCATTGTGTCAGTGGTTGTGTCAATTCTATGAAAGTAAAAGGGGACAGATTTATTTACTCCTTCGAGTAAATAAATCTGTCCCCTTTTATCCTACGGAGCCCTTTTAACCGACTTGATCACCACGGTCTCTGCCGGGATATCGCTGAATCCCATCTTAGAGCCTGTCTTAACGGCCTTGATCTTAT
>JACRHF010000106.1 GCA_016217665.1 Nitrospirota bacterium
CTTTCAGTCCATGTAAAATAGCTGGCTACCCCAATATCCTGAAGAAGTTTTATCCCGACATTCCTCAATACCATACTCCCGGAACTGTCAAACTCTGGGAGTCCCCCGGCAGAGCCGGGGGTTTACCCATGATTAATTATACCAGGTTTTTCGCTTATAGAGAAAGATGTTACAGGGTGCTCAGTTTTTGAGAGACGTGGCGAACGCCTTAAGGTTTACACAGCAAACAGAGGACCACTTGAAGAAATGCTCGGTGTTGATCTCATTTACGTGAATGAAACTCTATGCAATATGGTGATGATTCAATACAAAATGCTGGAAGAAGAAAAAGGAAAAAGCAACAGTCATGGATGGATCTTCAGGCCAGATAAGCAAACAAAAGACGAAATATGCAGAATGAAACTGCCCAAATTTGAAGCCAGCATTGATGACTATCGGCTGAATCGGAACCCATTTTACTTCAAGTTTGTTAAGAGAAAAGTAGTTGGTTCACATCAAGCATTTTTGGTTTCGCTTGGACACTTGAATCAAATACTTAAGTCTCCCAAAGTCAAAGGGCCAAAAGGCGGCATCCGCATAAGCTATGACACTCTTGATGGCACCTATCTTCGCGAGGCCGACATCGTCAGTCTTATTCGATCTGGATATATCGGCACACATCGAATTGAATCAGCCGCTTTAAAAACCATCATTTCCGAGGCTTCCAAGGGAAACAAGGCGATAGTGCTCGCTTGGCAAAGGAAAATTCAACAGGGAGGCGAAGAGTCATGATCCTCACCGTCCTGCGCGACACACTACTGCCCAAGCTGTTATCCGGAGAGATAAGGGTAAAAGATGCAGAGAAGCTTTTGGGGGAAACACTATGATTGATCCAATTCTTTCTTTATCTTTTTCTATACACTCAAGTCCTGGAGTCTATGCCCTTCTGCTTGGTTCCGGTGTATCGCGTTCTGCTGGAATACCAACAGGCTGGGAAGTGGTTCTGGATTTAATCAGAAAGCTGGCACATCTTAAAGGTGAAGATTGTGAACCCGACCCTGCGGCATGGTTTAAGGATAAATTCGGTAAAGAGCCTGAATATTCAAAGCTTCTTGATGATATTTCAAAATCTCCAGCTGAGAGGCAACAGTTTCATAAAAGCTATTTTGAGCCTACCGAAGAAGAACGTGAGCAAGGCCTGAAGCTACCTACCTCTGCGCACAAGGCTATCGCAGAAGTTGTTTCTAAAGGATACATGAAGGTTATTATAACGACTAATTTTGACCGTCTTCTTGAAAAAGCCTTGGAAGAATCCGGGGTTATGCCTGTTGTTATAAGTACACCTGATGGCGTAGACGGTGCGATCCCGCTGATACATTCCAAATTTACGATTATAAAAGTGAATGGTGATTATTTAGATGCTCGTTTAAAAATCACGGAAGATGAACTTTCTAAATACGATAAGAGAATAAACTGCCTTTTAGACCGTATCCTCGATGAATTCTGCTTGATAGTTTGCGGATGGTCTGCAAAATGGGATATAGCATTACGGGAAGCCTTAGAACATTGTAAGAACCATAGATTTACGACCTACTGGACTTTTAAAGATGAAATAGATGATATCTCAAAGAAACTTATTGGGCTCAGGCGCGCTCAGGTCATCTCTATAAAAAATGCGGATTCTTTTTTTAGTGAATTGGCGGAAAAAGTCTTAGCCTTGGAGGAGCTTTCTAAACCTCACCCATTATCCGTCAAAGCGGCTGTAGCAAGCCTGGGAAAATATATTGCTGATAACCGTTATAAAATCAATCTTCATAATTTGATTACCTCTGAGACTGAAAAATTGTATTCGGAATTAAATGATAAAAACTTTCCTGTTCAGGGCATTGCATTCAGTGCTGATGAGCTTGTTAAGCGGGTGAAAAAATATGAAGCCCTCACGGAAATTCTTTTAGCCTTGACTATAAATGGTTGTTATTGGGGAGATGAACGGCATCAAAAACTTTGGGTACAATGCCTTGAAAGAATAGCGAACCATGCCGGAGAACGAAATGGTTTGACCGTATGGCTTAACTTGAGATTATATCCTGCGCTACTTCTGCTCTATGGAGCAGGGATCGCATCTATTGCTGCGGAAAAATATGATACTTTTTCGACCATGCTTTCAAAGGTAAAAATAAGAGACGGAAGCGAAGAGGAACCCGCCATATTTTATCTGAACACTGCGAACGTAATGAAGCAGAGTGTAGGTCAACAGCTCCCCGGGAAGGAGAGACATTATACTCCTCTTAGTGATCATTTATATGACCACTTAAGGATTTTTCTTGAAAAATTTTTACCAGATGATTTTCATTACCAAATGTGTTTCGATAAATTCGAATATCTATTCGCCCTGGTCTATGCTGATTTACAGGAAAAGAAGAATGGCAGGTTATGGGGGCCTATAGGATGCTTTGGCTGGCGGTATAGGGATTCAGATAATAGGAGCATGATGGATGAAATCGAGCGAGAAATTGAGAAAGGGTATCGCCCTCTTATTGAGACTCTTATAAGAGCAGGATTTTTTAATGTTAGCATGGAAAGGTTCAAGCAGGTTAAAGAATCATATGATGAGTCTTTGGCAAAGCTGCACTGGTTTTAATGGCAGGGGAAATCAGGCCGGAGCGGATATACTCATAGCAATGGAAAAGCAGAGGATGAATGATGACAGTGGAATTATCCTGGGCTTGGTGTGGCGATTTCTACTCTTTTTATGTCTCTTGATAAGAGAGAAAACTCTTCACTCGATACAAGCTGAGGTGAGATTTACCTTTTAAAGGAGACATACCAAAATAGGGTGGTAGCGGAGCGGGATTGCAGTAAGAATTATGGCGAAGACGGCAAATGGGGTTGGATGCTGATGATGAGGGAATGAGGGTGGACGTTATAATTACAGAACATGCAAAGTTTGAATCCGGCAGAAGAAATATCCCTGAAGAACTTATAAAATCTGTTGTTGAAGTTCCTCAACAGAAATTGTCTTCAAAGAAAGGGCGTGTTATAGTCCAGAAGAAATACTATGATGAAACGGAAGGCAAGGAAATGATTTTACGAGTAGTCGGGATAGAGTCTGTAGACGAATTTAGGGTTATAACAGTCTACAAGACTTCCAAAATTGATAAGTATTGGAAGGAGGGGGGCTAAGATGAAGGTAATATTTGACCCGGAGACGGATACTCTGAGTATTATTCTTAGAGACGAAAAAATCTCTGAAAGCGATGAGGTAAAAGAAGGTGTGATTATTGATTACAGTAAAGACGGGAAAATTGTCTCAATAGAAATTATGGATGCCTCCGAACAGATAGCAGAACCGCAGGGTATATTGTATGAACTAAAATCTAAATAAAAGACATTTACCTAACTACTTTCAAAATATCAATGAAAAAGGGTCTCCTATTGTATGGTTATTTTTTCCGCTTCTGGCGTCGTTTTGACTTGCGCATGGCAGTAAGCTCTTTAAGTCTTGCGAGTTCCTCTTTTGAAGGACGAACTCCTTCGATAGCGGATGAAGAAATTACAGAACGAAGTATTAATTCTTCGCGGAGTAGAGGATCTTTGAGATAGGGGTTGGTTTCTTTCAGAGATTTTTTCCGCATGGTGTTATTTTAGCATATGGCGGCGGTGGGATACAATGGGGAGCGTGAAAAAATCCCCCCATCCCCCCTTTAGAAAAGGGGGGAAAAGATAAAATTATGAGTAATAGGCGAATTACGGAATCTGTTGTGGAGGAGGCGGCTCTGAGCTGGTTTGAAGAGCTGGGCTATGCTGTTCTCGGCGGCCCTGACATTGCCCCGGGTGAGCTGTTCTCAGAGCGGGGAAGTTACGGCGATGTGATCCTGGAAGAAAGGCTTCGTTCGGCGCTCACGGGGATTAATCCGGGCATACCGGCTGAGGCTATTGAGGATGCGTACCGGAAACTGACCCGGACGATTCATGAATCACCGCTCCTTTATGCCAATAACTACAGCTTTCACAGGATGCTTGTTGACGGGGTGGATGTGGAGTATCGAACCTCAGACGGCCGCATCGCCGGTGACAAGGTCTGGCTCATAGATTTCAATAATGCTGATAATAACGACTGGCTTATTGTGAACCAGTTTACGGTTATCGAAGGGCAGAGTAACAGGCGCCCTGATGTGATTGCATTCTTAAACGGCCTCCCCGTAGGGGTGATTGAACTGAAAAATCCTGGTGACGAGCAGGCCACTATAAAGAATGCATTTCAGCAGATCCAGACCTATAAGAATGAGATCCCCTCTCTCTTCCCCTGCAATGAGATCCTTTTAGTCTCTGACGGGATAGAGGCAAGGGCCGGTACGCTTACGGCAAACTGGGAATGGTTCATGCCTTGGAGGACGATTGAGGGTGAGGAGGTTGCACCCAAAGGAACTCCTGAGCTTGACGTTTTAATCAAGGGGATATTTGATAAACAGAGGTTTCTTGACCTTCTGAGATATTTTATCGTCTTTGAAGTGGACGGGGCAAAGGTCACCAAAAAGATGGCGGCCTATCACCAGTTCCATGCGGTTAATAAGGCTGTGGAATGTAGTTTTGCCGGCGACAGGCGCATTGGTGTGGTCTGGCATACCCAGGGGAGCGGGAAGAGCCTGACCATGGCCTTTTATGCAGGAAAGATTATTCAGCACCCTCTCATGCAAAACCCGACCCTTGTCATTTTGACAGACCGTAATGACCTCGACGACCAGTTGTTCGGGACCTTTGCAAGATGCAAGGACCTCCTCCGCCAGACGCCTGTCCAGTCTGAGAGGAGGGACGATCTCAAAGAACTCCTCAGCGTGGCATCGGGGGGGTTGTCTTTACGACCATCCAGAAATTTCTTCCTGAGAAAGGGACAGACTATCCCATGTTATCCGGCCGCCGGAATATTGTGGTGATTGCCGATGAGGCACACCGCAGTCAATATGACTTCATAGACGGCTTTGCACGGCACATGCGGGATGCCCTGCCGAATGCCTCTTTTATTGGATTTACAGGCACACCCCTCGAAGCGGCGGACAGGAGCACCCCTGCGGTCTTTGGAAATTATATCAGCATCTATGATATCCAGCGTGCTGTGGAAGATGGCACGACAGTGCGCATCTACTATGAGGCGCGGCTTGCAAAGATTGAACTCGATGAAGGAGAGCGCCCGAAGATTGATCCGGAATTTGAGGAGGTCACAGAGGGAGAAGAAGAGTTCTCAAAGGAAAGGCTCAAGAGGAAGTGGGCACAGCTTGAGGCGACGGTCGGGACGGAGAAGCGCATCGGCCTCGTTGCAAAAGATATCGTAGAGCATTTTGGACAAAGGCTTGAGGCTATGGACGGGAAGGGGATGATCGTCTGTATGAGCCGCCGGATATGCATCGAACTGTATAACGCCATCATCAGGCTCAGACCTGAATGGCATCATAAGGAAGATGATAAAGGGTTTTTAAAAGTCGTTATGACCGGCTCTGCCTCTGATCCGGTAGATTGGCAGCAGCATATCCGGAATAAGGTACGGCGGGAGGCCCTTGCTAATCATTTTAAAAAGCCGGATCGCCCCTTTAAACTCGTCATTGTTCGGGATATGTGGCTTACAGGATTTGATGCCCCATCCCTTCACACCATGTATATTGACAAGCCGATGCGCGGTCACGGACTGATGCAGGCGATAGCCCGCGTCAACAGGGTCTTTAAAGACAAGCCGGGCGGGTTGGTCGTTGATTATCTTGGAATAGCAGATGAACTGAAAAGGGCACTCTCTGATTATACGGAGAGGGATCGCAACATGACCGGAATCCCGCAGGAAGAGGCGGTGGCTGTCCTGCTTGAAAAATATGAGATTGTTGCCGCCATGTTTCATGGATTTTGTAAGGGCGGGTTTGAAACCAGCACCTACATAGCAGGCACTCCTGCTGAACGCCTCGCAATCATCAAGGAGGCGATGGAGCATATCCTTTCCCTTGAAGACGGGAAGGTACGTTTCGTGCAAGCTGTGACAGAGCTCTCAAGGGCATTTGCCCTCGCAGTCCCGCATGAACAGGCCCTCCGCATACGGGATGAAGCCGGATTTTTCCAGGCAGTGCGTGCGGCATTGGTAAAAAATACGTCCGGGGATGGCGGCAGGGGTCCCGATATGCTCGACTCCGCTATCCGGCAGATCGTCTCAAGGGCGATTGCCGCAAATGAGGTGGTGGATATATTCGCCTCTGCCGGGATCAGGAAACCTGATATCTCTATCCTCTCTGATGAGTTCCTCGAAGAGGTCCGCCACATGCCTCAGAGGAACCTCGCCTTGGAGGTACTGAAAAAGCTCCTGAATGACGAGATCAGGATACGATCCGGGAGAAACCTGGTTCAGGCACGCTCCTTTGCAGAGATGCTTGAGCAGACTATCAGAAAATATCAGAACCGCACCATAGAAGCGGCGCAGGTGATTACAGAGCTGATAGAACTGGCCAAAGAGATGAGAGGGTCTCACCGCAGAGGTGAAAGGTTAAATCTGTCTGAAGAGGAAATTGCATTCTATGATGCCCTCGAAACCAACGACAGTGCGGTTAAGGTGCTCGGCGATGAGACGCTCAGGACGATTGCACGGGAGCTTGTGGAGACCGTCAAAAAGAACGTGACCATAGATTGGACTGTTAAAGAGAGCGTCAGGGCAAAGATCAGAACTGTAGTAAAACGCATCCTGAGAAAATATGGCTATCCTCCTGATAAGCAGGAGAAGGCGACCCGGACCGTCTTAGCACAGGCAGAGCTCCTCTCTCTGGATTGGGCCGTGTGAGGTGGAGAGGGGGATTTGACCTTTACCTCTCAAAAAGGGCCTTGTACTGACCATACCCCTCTTTGTCCAGGTCCTCTTTCGGGATAAACCGCAGGGCCGCAGAATTGAGACAATAACGAAGTCCGGTCGGCGCGGGTCCGTCATTAAAGACATGCCCCAGGTGAGAGTCAGCATGCCTGCTCCTCACCTCTGTCCTTGCCCTGAAAAGGGTTCTATCCTCCCGCTCCACAATATTCCCAGACTCAAGGGGTCTTGTAAAGCTTGGCCACCCTGTCCCGGAATCATACTTGTCCCCGGAGCTGAAGAGGGGCTCTCCGGAGACGATGTCCACGTAGATCCCTGCCCTCTTGTTGTCCCAGTATTCATTGCTGAATGCCCTCTCGGTACCGTTCTGCCGGATGACTTTATATTGAAGAGGGGTCAATCTCTTTCTGAGTTCATCGTCACTTGGCCTTTGATAACCCTGGCCGGACCTCTGGCCGGCAGGAGAGGATTGCGCCTTCGAGGTATCCCCCCATACCTTTTCCAAGTACTGATCCCGGCCGGAATTGTAGCGATAGAATTTATACTTTAATGAACTCTTTTTATAGTAGTCCTGGTGATACTCCTCTGCCCTGTAGAATTCAGAAAAGGGGATGATCTCCGTAGCAATCGGCCTGCTGAACCTCCCGGATTTTTCTAAATCTGCCTTAGACTCCTCGGCCACCCTCTTTTGCTCACTGTTGTGATAGAAGATGGCAGACCGGTACTGTGAACCCCGGTCCACAAACTGACCTCCCGGGTCCGTTGGGTTTATCTGCATCCAGAATACATCAAGGAGCCTCTCATAGGTAACCTTAGATGGATCATAGATAATCTGAATGGCCTCCACATGACCGGTGTTCCCTTGTGAAACCTCTTTATAAGTAGGGTCTTTTTTATTCCCGCCGGTATAACCAGAGATCACCTCTCTAACCCCCTCTAATTTTTCAAACGGCGGCTCCATGCACCAGAAACAACCTCCTGCAAAGGTCGCCTTTTCAAGGACTACAGCTTCCTCACTCCCCGAACGACTGATTGGATACATGTCATCCCGTGAACTGGCATCGGTACACGCCCCGGCGATAAACGAAACCATCAGGGCGATCAATACGATCTTTTCCATCGCACATCCCTCCCCTCCATAATATCCATTATAGCACTGTTAAGCGCCTGGCGCTGGTAGTGCCTCGGTGAAGGGGGGGATGTCCCTTCGCGACTTGCCGGAGCAGTTGGGTACCTATCAAGGTGAGCAGGCAGAGGAAAGCCAGCCCTTTAGAGGCTGGAAGGCTTCCTCGCCTGCGAACCTTAGATAGGTCAACTGCGAAGGCCAGGAGCGAAGGGACATCCCCCCCTTCACCGAGGCACTATGGCGCCGCGATATTCACCTTGACAACGATTCAGTGCGGGTAGTATATTACCCTCCGAACAAAGTGGAAATCTTTAAACGTATGCCCATTCACTCTTCCATGATCCATGAACTGATAGACCTTCTTGTCCAGAAGTCGCTCAAGGTGGCCGATACCCCTGTCTTTGAACTCGTCTCCGGCAAAAAGAGCAATGTCTACATTGATTGCAAAAAGACCACCAAAAATGCCAAAGGGGCCTATCTGATCGGGAACATTATCTTTGAGAGGATTGCTCATCTTGACGTGGATGCCATCGGGGGACTAACCCTTGGGGCTGATCCTATTGCGGATGCCGTGGCATATACTAGCGTTGTTAAGGGAAAACCGGTCAATTCCTTCTCAGTGAGGAAGAAGCAAAAGGATCACGGCCTCAAAAAGATGATCGAAGGAGATGTCAACAAGGGAAACCGGGTTGTCATTGTAGATGATGTGGTCACGACAGGACAATCCACGATCGAGGCGATTGAGAATGCACGGGCCGAAGGGCTTCATATTGTCAAGGTGATCGCCCTTGTCGACAGACAGGAAGGGGGCAGGGAAAACATCCTAAAATACGATGTCGATTTCGAGGCCATTATCACGAAGCAGGACCTGCTGAATAGTTACAAGCGATAGCCCCGGTCCCTGTCAGGAAATTCTTCGTGGCTATTTCAGGTAGACCCCGAATCTCTTTAATCCCTCCATCAAGGCATTTAATGGAAGGCCCATCACATTGTAATAATCCCCTTCGATCTTTTTGACGATCATGGCCCCCACTCCCTGGATCGCATATCCGCCGGCCTTGTCCAACGGCTCCCCTGTTTTGATGTATGTCCCGATCTCTTTCATCGTCATCCTTTTAAAATAGACCTTTGTCTCTACGGATCTCGACAATCTTCGATGATCGCCGGCATTTAGAATGGTGAAACCTGTAATGACGGAATGCCGCCTCCCGTTCAGAATCTTTAGCATCCTCTTTGCCTCTTTCGCCGTATGGGGCTTCCCGAAGATCTTTCCCTGAAAGACGATGAACGTGTCCGCGGCAATGATGATGGCGTTTTTATTTTTTGCGGCTATTGCCCTGGCCTTCTCCTGCGCTAAATATCTTGCCAGTGTACGGGGAGGCAGATCCAGGCCGAGATCCTCTTCATAGTCGCTTGCATCCACTTTAAACTTGAGGCCGGTCTTCTCCAGGATCTCCCTTCTTCTTGGAGATGCCGAGGCCAGTATGATCGTCTTCCCCTCCCGGATGCTATACATACTGCCCTGCGGTATAACCCGATGCCCAGGCCCAGTGGAGGTTGTATCCCCCTAACTGTCCGGTCACATCCACTACCTCACCGATGAAATATAGACCAGGGACCTTCCTGGCCTGCATGGTCTTCGAGGATAATTCATCCGTATCCACCCCGCCCAGCGTCACCTCGGCCTTTCGATACCCCTCTGTCCCGACTGGTTTTATCGTCCAATACTGGAGTTGATGGGCAATCTTTTCAAGTTCTCTCTCTGAATATTGATTGATGGGTCTCGATTGGGTGTAGAGGTCGCACCATCTCTGGGCAAGCCGTTTCGGGAGAAAACCGGAGAGCAGAGTTCTCAGTTCCATCCTGCTCCCTCGCCTTGCCATCAACAGTCTGTGAACCTCCCGGCCGGGCAGCAGATGGATGGTGATATCAGCGCCTTTATCCCAGTAAGAGGATATCTGGAGTATGGCAGGACCGCTGAGTCCCCGGTGGGTAAAGAGGATATCCCCCTGAAACTCCCTGCCGTGACAACTAACTGCTCCATGGAAGGAGGACCCGCTCAGTTCCGAAAACCTTTTCTGATCCACCGGATTGAAGATTAACGGGACAAGGGCAGGTCTCACCGGGGTCATCCTGAGGCCGAACTGCCTTGCAATCCTGTATCCGGTGTCCGATGCCCCCAGCTCAGGATAAGACAACCCCCCCGTGGCCACCACCAGCGAACCCGAGTCCATCATGCCGTTATCTGTAATCACATGAAACCGGCCGCCTTTTTCCTCGTCCAGCTTTATCTCCATAACACGGCAATTCAAACGAATATCCACCCCGGCACTCTCACATTCCTTCTGCAACATCTGAATAATCCCAGAAGAACTTCCTTCGCAGAATAACTGGCCGTCTCCTTTGTCACGATACTTGACCCCGTGCCTTCTGATTAGGCGGATAAAATCATGGGGGGTAAAACGGGAAAGGGCCGATCTGCAGAAATCAGGATTATCCGAGAGGTAGTTTTCGTGGGTGACGTTGATATTGGTAAAGTTGCAGCGCCCCCCGCCTGAGATACGAATCTTATTCCCGATCCTCTTTGCGTGGTCAAACAGCATGACCTGGCGCTTCCGCTTCCCTGCCTCTATAGCGCACAACAGGCCCGATGCACCCGCTCCGATAATAATAACGTCCATGATAAAAAAGAAGAGAGGTTTAACTTGGTAAAAAAAAACCCCGGAGCCTATGCCCCGGGGCTTTCATGACTATCAACAGGAGGGACACGGCTATACCATGCCCTTTATCCCGCTTTAAGCCTTTCGTACGTTAACGGCCTGAGGTCCCTTAGGACCATCAGTTACCTCAAACTCCACGGTTTCGCCTTCACTGAGGGTTTTAAAACCGTCCCCCTGGATGGCTGAGAAGTGTACGAATACATCGCCACTTCCGTTTTCCTGGGAAATGAAGCCGTAACCCTTACTTTCGTTGAACCATTTTACTGTACCACGAGCCAAGTCTAACTCACCTCCTTTACTGTTTTGTCAGAACCGGATGAAGCCTGAGTCATACTGGCCCGTAAACAATAAAACGTAAATCTCTTCGTCTTGCAGTTTGTAA
>JACRHF010000108.1 GCA_016217665.1 Nitrospirota bacterium
ACTTCTTCAGGATATTGGGGTAGCCAGCTATTTTACATGGACTGAAAGGTGTTTGGAATTTGACTTTCATGTTTGCGGTCAGGCCCCTTTGAGGGGCCAGCAAACAACAAGCCTCCGGCTTTGCCGGAGGTAGCTGACTACAGGGTTTAAGAGCCCCGTATCACTGGGGAAAATAGTTTGGGGGATTTAAAACCTGGGTTGAAGCCCGTAAGGGACCTGCAGTCAATTCCTATCTCGGGATTTGGGACGGCCTTGATGATGGCATCTTCATCCGGTATAGGTATTATTGCAGCAGTGGTCTCTGGGGTTCTTTACCGAAAGTCAGAATGGCAGCCCACGTGGCCTTTCCCTCTTTTATGAGATACAGCTTTTCAAGAACCACTGCGGGGCCATCTTCTATTACCCGGATGAAAATAGATTGTTTTTCCATGGCATTATAGCTATAATTATTTTTGATGTACGAGGAGGTGCGAATATGACCAAAGTAAAGGGTATATACAAAGGGAACACCGTCCAGCTTCTTGAGCCGGTAACAGCAACGAACGGCGTGGAAGTTGAAGTCATTTTCTACGAACCTGGAGAAAAGGGTCAGGCTTTCAGGAATGCCATGAAGCAGGAGTTGGATCGTATGGAAAAAGGATTGAAACTCGGCGGCGGGCCTTACTATCGCTCACGGGATGAGCTGCATGAGCGATAAGGTTTTTATCGACACCAACATCCTCCTCTATGCCTACGATATAGACGCCGGAATAAAGCATAATATCGCCCGCGAGGTTATCCGGCGCTGCTGGGAAGAGGCGTCCGGCGTTATCAGCATTCAAGTCCTGTCAGAGTTTTTTGCTCGCGCAACACGAGAGGGTGGTTCTTTCGTAAGCGTGGACGAGGCCGAATCTATCGTTAAAAATCTATCCCACTCATGGACTGTCATTATCCCCGATGTGCCGGTTGTCCTCGAAGCAATCCGTGGACGAAAGGTCCACCAGCTATCCTTCTGGGACGCCCTGATCTGGGCAGCAGCGAAGCAGGCTAAGATAAATACAGTCTACACGGAAGATTTCCAGCACGGCCGGGTCGTGGAGGGAGTTTCATTTGTGAACCCCTTTAAAACAGAGACGGATTAAACCAGTTTCTCATCTGCATATCACCTTTACCATCACGCCCTATTCGCTGTCGGCATCATGTCTTTAAGCATATGCTGATATAAAGCACATACATTTACGAAATGGAGAGGCGCCTACTTCCTTAATCCCTGCAGAAGCCTGCCAAAGGCACTCACGGCCTTGCTGATGGCATCTTCATCCGGCACAGGTATTTTAAAGTAGCTTTTGCCAGTGTCTTTGTCTTTTTCAATAAAGGAGGAGATGACCGGCTGAGGTGAATCCCCCTCTGAAACAGCATGGCTCAATTTTTCTAAGAAGGATATACCGGTCTTAAATAGATCATTAAGGTCTTGAGTTTCAGGTGGTGCAGGTTTGTTGCTGTCTGTGGGTAATGGCGGGGCGCTCAGGGGCGCTTCAGCAGATAAAGGTTCCTGAGTCTGCTCTACAGGCTCTACCATCTTGGCTACGCTGTTCATAAACTGTTTCAGCTTCCCTTCGCCCATGAATACAATGTTCTCTCCGTTATCGAGCACCCCTTCGAATACGGATTTCTTGAAGCTCAGGAGTCCCAACAGGTTTTCTTCAATGGTCCCTCTTGAGATAAAGTTAATGACGTTCACCGGCTTATGCTGTCCGAGGCGGTGTATGCGGCCTATGCGCTGCTCCAGTACGGCAGGGTTCCAGGGGATGTCCAGATTAACGAGTATGGAGGCGCTCTGGAGGTTCAAACCCACCCCCCCTGCATCGGTTGATAAAAAGACCAGGCAATCTTTATCCTCCCTGAAATTTGTCAACAGATCCTTACGCCTGGCGCTCGGCACACCTCCATGGAGATACTGATAGCCAACCTTCAGGGCATCCAGCTCGTTGGCCACTAACCTTGTCATCCTCTCCCACTGACTGAATATAACCACCTTCTCCCTGTTTTCGAATATCTCCTGCAGCAAGGTCATCAGCTCATCAATCTTGGTATCATGCCTTGTCTTCTGGTCCAGGATGTAGGTGCTGTCGCTCACCATACGCATACAGTTCAGGCCTATCATAAGCCTCTGTC
>JACRHF010000109.1 GCA_016217665.1 Nitrospirota bacterium
AAGGCGCGCAAATCCTGAGGAATGAGGCGTACTTTTTTAGGTACGCCGCAATGACGAAGGATGCAGCGCAACGCCGTACGACCCATTGCATTTACTTCGTAGCAATGGGTACCCCGCTTTTTACGAAGCCGTCATTTCCTATCTCCAGAGTACCGGGAGCCCTATCTGGAATGTGACCCCTCCTTCAGGCTCAGTCCGGTTCTTTACGCGGATCGTTCCATGATGGCTGGTAATGATACGGTGTACAATAGCCAGGCCGAGACCTGTCCCTGCAGACTTGGTTGTAAAGAACGGATTAAATATGTTGGCCATGATCTCCTGCGGAATACCTGGTCCGGTATTGCTGATCTCTATCTGAACCTCAGGAGGCAATTCAGAAGAGAGTCTGGTACTTACCCATAGGGCACCCCCGCTCTCCCCCATCGCCTGTTCTGCATTGGCGAAAAGATTGATAAAGACCTGCTTCAACTGCTGGGGGTCTGCTGAGATCAGCGGGAGTTCCGAAGATAGTCCGGTTACGATCCTGATGTTTTTGGCAGAGAGACTGTCTCTGAAAAGGAACAGGACATCTTCTATAACCTTGTTGATATCTGCCGACACAAAGGCGGGGGGGGCCTCTTTTGCAAAGGCCAGAATCTCCTGCAGAATCCTCTCAAGGCGATAGACCTCCTGAAAAATAATATCCGAGTACTTCCTGGCGTGCTCATCCGTGGCCAGCTTGTCCCTGAGACGTCTGGCAAAGCCTCCAATAGAGACCAAGGGGTTTCTGATCTCATGGGCCATACTGGTGGCCATCTCCCCGAGTGCGGCCATCCTTTCCTGCTGGATCAGTCTTTCCTGTGCCTCCCGTAAACTCTTATTGGTCTCTTCCAAGTTGGAATAGACTATGGCATTCTCGATGGCCAGGCTGGCCTGATTCGCAAACATCATCAAAAATCTCATATCATCTTCTGTAATAGGCCTCTTGGTGAAGTGATTATCAACGAAGATGGCGCCGATGACCTTACCCTTTGCAATCAAGGGGGCTGTGGCAAAGCTCTCTGTCTTGATCGCATCCCGGAGGGGCGGGAGGGTCCGCGGGTCATGCATGGCATCATGAATAATATACCCCTGCTTATCGAGGATGGTCCTGGCCAACACACTGGTACCCCCCTCGATGGGGACCCGTAGGCTCATCGTTAACTTGTTTATGGAGGAATCTTTGTGAATAACCATATCATCATCGCTCAATATTCTCTCCCTGAGGCTCCCTGAAGAGGGCTGCCTGTTCCACATGAGTAACGCCTCCTCTCCGCTGTCAGGGCCGACACCCAGAACACCTTTAAGGACATTTTCTTTTTCGTCAACGAGGAACAGGATAGCCCTGTTAAACCCAAGTCCTCCGCCGATGGTGACCCCTGTGAGTATGATATGGAGCAGCCGGTCCATATCCAGTGTGGTGGCTAAGGCGCTTCCTATTTCGTGGAGGATCGACAGCTCTGTGGCCTTTTTGATATTCTCTTCTGCTAATTGTTTTGCCTTTTCATAGAGATTTGCATTCTCTATTGCAATAGAAGCCTGTCCCGCAAATGTGGAGAGGAACATCAGATCAGAGGAGGAAAATTTGGGGGCAGACACCTTGTTGGCAATCTCGATGGTCCCTATGAGGCGGTCCCTCACAATTAACGGGACCCCTATCAGATTCCTGATAGGCAAGTATTGGGTCTTTACATCACCGGTACCCATAGTTTCAAGGATGAGACTCTCCTTATGTTCCCCGATCCATCCTGTGGTCCCTTCTCCAATCTTAAACCGCAGATGGGGTATCATCGAAGGGGCTGCGCCGAAGAGTGACTTCGTGATCAGTTCTTGCGATGGCTCATCATATAATGTGAGGATACCGAACCCCCCGCCTAACAGCTCACAGATCATTCTGAGTACGGAGTCCAGCACAAAATGGAGGTCCAGGATGGATGTCAGTCCCTTTGACAGTGAGAAAAGGGTTTCCATCTCTCTGGCATTTTTAAAGGTCTGCTGATAGAACTTCGCATTTTCTATAGCGATAGAGGCCTGACTGGCCAGGGTTGACAAGATCTGCAGGTCTTCACTGGTAAATGTTGCAGCCTCTTCTCCTTCCATATAGGATTTGTCGTAGAGTGTGATGGTGCCGATAATATGATCCTTTGTCTTCAGGGGTACGCCCATGACACAGCAGCTGGCAATCTGGCTCACCGTGATAAACTCCTCGTTTAAACGTGTATCGGAGATGAGTATGGGGTTTCCCGTCTCTACAATTTTTCCCGCCACCCCTTTCCCTATATCGAGATCTTCAAGTCTCTTTGCGTCCTCATCAGGCATGCTGTAGGCCTTTACAACAAGCTTGTTAGATTCCGGATCGAGCAGTCTCAACACCCCGCCCTTTGCCTTTGTAGCACACACACTGTTTTTTATAATCAACTTCAGGAGGGTCTCGAGGTCTAAGGTGGATGTCAGGGCCTGCCCCACCTCATACAAGGTGGTCAGTTCCAGAAGACGGTGATTGATACTCTCGTATAATTGGGCATTCCTGATAATGCCCCCAATTTCTCTTGCAATGGTTGAAAGGAGAGTCACTTCATCCTCACTAAAATCTTTGGGTTCGTATGTTTGAACCGTCAGTACTCCGATACATTTCTCCTGTACTGTCACCGGGACAGCCATCATGGACCTGAATCTCTCCTCTCCGGTTTCCGGGACATATTTAAAGCGGGGGTCGAGGTGGGCCTCCCTCAGGGCAACGGGGACCTTCTCCTTCGCTACCCATCCCGTGATCCCTTCACCCACGTTTAACATGACCTTATCTACCGCCCGGATATTGAGCCCCTTTGTCGCCTTTAAGGTCAGATGCCTCTCCTCTTTATCCATGAGGCTGATATAGCAGCAGTCGGCCCCGATCTTTTCCGCAGTCTTGTTGACAATGCTATCGAGCCTTTCTTTCAGGTCGAGGGTGGAATGGGCTATCCTGCTGATCTCGCTTAAGATCTCCAGGCTTAATACCTCGATATTGGCCTTATCTATTGAACCTCTGATTTGATCAACCATACCCTATGCTCCTTTTTGCTATATACTAACAAAATTTATTCTCACAGGCAATGGAATCCCTGCGCATTCCCCCGTTGACATAGATACTCCTGCCTTGCTATGCTTATACTCTCAGGGGACACCATACTTAATTCACAAAGAATTAAGTATGGTGTCCCCTATTTCCCCAGAAAGAGGTTCAGTAAAAAAAGATGTCCTATCCAATCGTAGAAAAGAAAGAGCTGGCCCCCAATACGGTCATGATGCAAATACACGCCCCTCTTCTGACAAAGAAGATCCGTCCGGGGCAGTTTATCATTGTGAGGGTAACTCCTAATGGTGAGCGGATCCCTCTGAGCATATCCGGCTGGGACGGGGATAAAGGAACAGTGAGGATTATTGTCCAGGCCGTGGGGAGGACGAGTACCGAGCTTGTCCGTCTTAACAGGGGTGATTCGATCGAAGATGTTGTTGGCCCCCTGGGTCAACCGTCTCATACAGGTCAATATGGTACTTGCGTCCTGATTGGCGGCGGATATGGGACAGGCGCCATTATCCCGATTGCAGGGGATTTAAAGGCGCTGGGGAATAAAGTTATTGCGATTATTGGGGCAAGGACAAAAGAATTAGTGCTCATGGAGGATGAGCTTCGGGCGGTATGCCACAGGGTTGAGGTCTCTACAAATGATGGAAGCGCCGGAGTCAAAGGCCTGGTGACAGATGTTCTTGCAGAGATTTTAAAACAGGAGCCTGTGCATATGGTGACAGCGATAGGCCCTGTGCCGATGATGAAGGCGGTCTCGGAGATGACCCGGCCGCTGCAAATCAGGACATACGTGAGCCTCAATGCCATTATGGTAGATGGCACCGGGATGTGCGGTTCATGCCGGGTGGGGGTCGGCGGGACCACGAAGTTCGCCTGTATCGATGGCCCGGACTTTGACGGCCATCAGGTGAATTTTGATGAGCTTGTCTACCGGCAGAAGATGTACATACCTTACGAGAAAAAGGCGATGGAACTCTGCGCGTGCAAGTAGTTGACGATGAAAAATGCCCATCTGCGGCGTCAGGACTGCGGATTTGAGCCTCAACGTACAGGGAGTACGCTTCGGCTCAAATCCTTGTCCTTCCTTGCACCTGGGCATTTTTGATCGTCAACTGTAAGGAGAAAGAGCTGTGAGCGGGGCCACTTCCAACAAAGACCGGATGCAGATACCCCTTCAGGGGATGCCTGAGCAGGAGCCGGATGCGAGGGTCAATAATTTCAGTGAAGTGCCGCTGGGGTATCTCGAAGCAGCCGCCTGGACAGAGGCGAGGAGATGTCTTGACGGGTGTAAGGCGCCGTGCATCAAGGGATGTCCCGTGGGTATAGATATCCCGGCGTTTATCAAAAAGATAGAAGAGAGAGATTTTATCGGGGCTGCCAGGTCCCTGAAGAAATACAATCTGCTCCCGGCTATCTGCGGCAGGGTATGCCCGCAACAGGAGCAGTGTGAGCTGGTCTGTGTCATTGGCAAGAAGGGCCCGGCTGTTGGAATAGGAAGACTGGAGAGGTTTGCGGCCGACTATGAGAGGATGAGCGGGCTCATCGAAGTCCCGGAGGTGGCGCCGCCGACAGGGAAGAGGATCGCGGTGGTCGGCTCAGGCCCGGCCGGTCTTACAGGGGCCAGCGAGCTTGCACGATGCGGATATAAGGTCACCATCTTTGAGGCCCTCCACCGGCCCGGAGGGGTCCTTGTCTATGGGATCCCAAGATTCAGGCTCCCCATTGATGTCATTGATAACGAGATCGAGATCCTCAAAAAGATGGGGGTTGAGATTATCTGTAATGCGGTCATCGGGAAGACCCTGACGATCGATGACCTGTTTGCAGAGGGATTTGACGCGGTGCTCATCGGGACCGGAGCAGGTCTTCCCTATTTTATGAACATCCCTGGTGAGAATCTATGCGGTATCTATTCTGCCAATGAATTTTTGACCCGGGTGAACCTGATGCGGGCAGACCTGTTCCCTGAGAGCCTGACACCGGTATTTCTTGGGAAGAAGGTGGCTGTCATAGGCGCCGGAGATACCGCGATGGATGCCTCAAGGACTTCAGCGCGTCTCCATCCCGAGAAGGTGACGGTCTACTACAGGAGGAGCAGGGAGGAGGCCCCATGTCTTCCGCGGGAGAGGGAACATGCAGAGCAGGAGGGGGTGGAATTTAAATTCCTCACGAATCCCGTCAGGTTTATTGGAGATGACAATTATTTTGTCAAGGCCATGGAGTGTGTGAAGATGGAGCTTGGCGAGCCTGATGCCTCAGGCAGGAGGAGCCCCAGACCGATCCCTGGTTCAAACTTCATCGAAGAGGTGGACACCGTAATCATGGCCCTCGGGTTCGGGGTGAACCCGATCATCAAAGAGACGACCCCGGGACTTGAAACAAACAAAAAGGGTGTGATTATTGCGGACCCTGCAACAGGCAGGACATCGAGGGAAGGGGTCTATGCCGCCGGGGATATCATCACGGGCGGTGCTACGGTCATCAAGGCGATGGGCCAGGCCAAGATCGCCGCAAGAGCGATTCATGAATATCTGTTAAGCAAGGCTTCTACGGTTACCGCATAAAAAGGGGGCGAGGGTTCAAGGGGTCAAGTGAAAACCCTGTAAAATATTCACTTGAATCCTTGACCCCTCGATCCCTTGAATCCTATAATAGTTCTTAAGAGAAACAAACCATGGATCCCCTGTTTTTTGCCCTGCCGATTACCTTTAAACTTGAAGACCTGATCAAGTGGGCACAGAAGTCTTCCCTCTGGCCCATGACCTTTGGCCTTGCCTGTTGTGCCATTGAGATGATGGCAACGGCGGCCTCCCGGTTTGATATGGCCAGGTTTGGCGCGGAGGTCTTCAGGGCGACTCCAAGGCAATCCGATCTGATGATCGTGGCAGGGAGGGTCTCTATGAAGATGGTGCCTGTGATCAGGAGGCTCTATGACCAGATGCCCGAACCGAAGTGGGTGATTGCCATGGGTGCCTGTGCCTCATCCGGCGGGGTCTTTAATAACTATGCCCTTGTGCAGGGTGTGGACAAGATTATCCCGGTAGATGTCTATGTGCCTGGATGTCCTCCGACACCCGAGGCGTTACTCTACGGACTGATAAAGCTGCAGGAAAAGATCACCAAGTCCCCATAAGACAATCCCCCCTAAATTTCCCCCTTTACTAAAGGGGGATTAAGGGGGATTAAATGGGATTTGACATAATAGGGAAAAGATGAAGAGATCAGAAACGGTTGTCCAGAGGATCCGTGACGTATTTCCTGATGCAGTGTCTGATGCAGTGCCTGATACAGTGAATGATGCCTCAGCCTTCCATGGGGATATCTCTGTGACTATCAGAAAGAACCGGCTGTCCGGAGTCGTAAGGCTCCTGGCAACAGATCCTGATCTCGGATTTGATTACCTCTCCGATCTCACCGGGGTGGACTATCCCGGTAAGGAGCCGCGCTTTGAGGTTGTCTGTCATGTGACATCCACAAAAGACGGGACCGTCATACGGTTAAAGATCCCTGTGACGTCATCTGATCCCACGCTCCAAACGATCACCCCTGAATACCCCTCAGCCAACTGGTATGAGAGAGAGGTCTATGATATGTTCGGGATCACCTTTCCTGGCCATCCGGATATGAGGCGGATCCTGATGCCGGAGGGGTGGAGAGGGCATCCGTTGCGAAAGGATTATCCCTTAGGTGGAGAGGCGGTGGCCTTTACCTCCAATAAAGATTTCATTGAAGAGCAGTCGCTTCCTTTTATCCTCGAAGGGAAACGGAATGGATATTTAGAGCTTACACCGGATGGTTTCACCTTGAGCAATCTTGAACGGCTGGGTCTAAGCGGGGCTGAAGGGCGGATCATCCTGAACATGGGTCCCCAGCACCCCTCGACACACGGCCTCCTGCGGCTTCTCATCGAATTAAATGGGGAGAGGATATCCCGGATAATCCCTGAAATAGGATATCTGCACACCGGTATTGAAAAGAGCGGGGAACACCTCACATACCCGCAGGCCCTGACCCTGACAGACCGTGCAGACTATTTAGCCAATCTATTTAATAATCTGGCCTACTGTCTGGCGGTGGAGAGGCTCCTTGATCTGGAGATCCCTTTAAGGGCGCAGTATATCCGGGTCTTGCTCTGTGAGCTGAACAGGCTGGCAAGCCACCTTCTTGCAATAGGCGTTATGGCCCATGAGCTGGGGGCCACGAGTGTCCTCCTCTATTGTTTCCGTGAGCGGGAGATTATCATGGACCTCTTTGAGATGCTCTCCGGGGTCCGCATGATGACGAGCTATATCACCATAGGGGGTTTGAGAGACGAACTCCCGGAGGCATTCATTGGCAAGGTCGGGGATGTCCTTAAAATATTCCCGGATAAGATAAATGAGTACGAGAAGCTGCTGACCAAAAATCCTATATGGTTAAAAAGGACAAAAGGGATTGGCTATCTATCCGCTGGTGAGGCATTGGGTCTGGGTGCCAGCGGGCCCCTTCTCCGGGGATCCGGGGTAAAGAGGGATTTAAGAAAACAAACGCCTTATTCCTCCTACGATCATTTTGATTTTGATGTGCCTGTTGGAGAGAACGGAGATGTGTTCGACCGGTATATTATCCGGGTGGAAGAGATGAGACAGAGTCTTCGCATCATCAGGCAGGTCATTGACAAGCTTCCGGAGGGACCGGTCAAGGCAGATAACAGAAAGGTAGTCCTCCCTCCGCGGGATGAATTAGATAAAGGTATGGAGGCCCTGATCCACCACTTCCTTATTGCCAGCCGGGGATTTCCGGTGCCTAAGGGGGAGGCCTATAGAACCGTTGAAAGCCCGCGGGGAGAGCTTGGATACTACATCGTCAGTGACGGCTCTGAAAGGCCGTACCGGTTCAGGATCCGGGGACCCTCCTTTGCAAACCTGATGACAGTCCCTGCGATGGCAAGGGACTGTTACATCGCAGATGTGGTGGCCATCATCGGGAGTATTGATCCGGTGCTGGGTGATGTAGACAGGTAGAAAATCCCCCTCTATCCCCCTTTATAAAAGGGGGAAAAAGGGGGATTGAGGCTAAGAGGGATAGACCAAAGGAGCTGAAATGGTAACCCTGAGGATAGACGACCGGGAGACAACCGTGGCAGACGGCACCATGATCATTGAGGCGGCCAGGGGCATAGGAATAGAGATTCCGCACTTCTGCTATCATCCGAAGCTTTCCGTGTCAGGCTCCTGCAAGATGTGCCTCGTAGAGGTTGAGGGTTTAGCTAAGTTAGTCACCGCATGCACCACCGCGGTCTCCCGGAACATAGTGGTCAGGACACGCAGTGAGAAGGTGAAAGAGGCGCAAAGGGCCACCCTGTCAATGCTCCTGATTAATCATCCCCTGGATTGTCCTGTATGCGATAAAGGCGGAGAGTGTCCGCTTCAGGACTATACCTACAGATATGGTCCGGGCAAGAGTGAGTTTTCTGATGAGAAGTGGCATTTTAAAAAGCCTGTTGACCTGAGCCCTCTCATCGTTCTTGACAGGGAACGATGCATCCTCTGTACCCGTTGCGTCCGCTTTCAGGAGGAGGTAGCGGTACATCCTGAGATTGAGGTGACAGAGAGGGGGAGAGGGTCCTTCATAGAGGTGGCCAGGCCGGAGGGTTTTACCTCCAATTTCTCCGGCAATACCATTGAGCTCTGTCCTGTGGGGGCGCTCACATCAAGGCCCTTCCGGTTTAAGGCCAGGCCGTGGGAGCTTAAAAGAAGTCCTTCTCTCTGTCCGCACTGCGGCTGTGGGTGCAACATCTGGCTGGATGTCAGAGAGGACAAGATCATGAGGGTGCTGGCGAGGGAGAATCCTCCTGTTGACGGCGGGTGGCTCTGTGACAGGGGGCGCTTCGGATACCGGTTTGTAAGTCACGCGAGCAGGTTGAAAACCCCTTTGATCAGGAAGGGGGAAGGGTTTATCCCGTGCACCTGGGAAGAGGCGATCTCGCGGGTTATTGGAGGATTCAAGAAGGGGAGGGAGGTGTACGGAAGTGAGAGTATCAGGGGACTTGCATCACCGAAGCTTACCAATGAAGAACTCTATCTCTTCCGGAAATTCTTCCAGGAAGTTGCCGGGACGAACTCCTCAGGCTATACCTTAAATGGTGATCTGATGATCGAATCGCTGAGACCGGCTGACTGTTCAGGCCTCAGAAGATTCTCCTTCCAGGATATTGACGAGGCAGATAGTATCTTTCTGATAGACGGGGACCCCAGTAAGGACCTTCCTATATTGGATCTAAGGATAAAAAAGGCGGTAAAAAAAGGGGCAAGGCTGTTCATAGCAGGATCAGCAGAGATAGAGTTATCAGACTTTGCATCTGCTTCCCCCATCCCAGTGGGGACAGAATTAAATTCTGTCCCCGAAAAGGGGGGCAAGGGGGGATTTGATCGAAGATTTTCAGGTGAAATTAGAGACTCAAAGAGGTCTGTCATACTCTTAGGCCGCAAGACTGATCCGTCAGAGGTGGAGTCCCTCTGCTCTTTCCTTAAAGAGCTTCATGACAACGGAGGCGGAGAAGGATGGATCAGTCTCGGTGTATTGATGCCTGCGGCCAACACCCAGGGCGCCCAAGATATGCTTTCCGGGGACACCATACTTAATTCGCAAGGAATTAAGTATGGTGTCCCCGGAAAGAGTGATGTCCCCGATTCCAGGGTGAAATGTCTCTTTATCGCAAGACAGGAGATTCCGGATATTACAAACCTCCGGAACCATCTTGATTTCCTTGCAGTCTACGATATCTTTCTCTCTGATACGGCACGTGTCGCAGATGTGGTCTTGCCTGCTGCTGCATTTTCAGAGATAGACGGTACTTATACAAATTCTGAGAGAAGGGTTCAAAGGCTGTTTAAAACGACCCAAACTCCCGGGGAGGCGAAACCGTTGTGGGAGGTGATGACCCTCCTGGCTAAGGCCACAGGGACTGGCTGGGATTTCCACTCCTCCCGGGATGTGATGCGGGAAATTTCAGAGAAGATTTCTCTGTACCGGTATATTTCTTATGAAGAGATTGGAATGAAAGGGAGTTATGCTGACGGAACTACTTCAGGCCCTCGGTATTACAGGTAAATACCTCTTCACACGGAGTGTTACCCTCCGGTATCCGGAGGAGAGGCGTGAGCCCTATTTAAGGACACGGTGGCGCCATAAATTAATGCGGCATGAGAATGGCCTGGAGAGGTGCATTGGCTGCTCCCTCTGTGAGGCGGCCTGCCCCGCCCGTTGTATCCGTGTTGTGGCGGAAGAAAATACGGAAGAGGCGAGGGTCTCTCCGGGGGAACGCTATGCAAAAGAGTATGAGATCAACATGATCCGCTGCATCTTCTGCGGCCTGTGTCAGGAGGCCTGTCCTGTAGAGGCCATCGTGTTAAGGGAAGATTTCGAACTCGCTGATTATGAGAGAGACAGCTTCAGATTCACCAAAGATAGGTTACTGGAGCCGCAGAAATAGGCTCAGACCCCCCACCGGAGCTTCTGTCTCAGTATCTGGTAATAATCCTTTTTGGGCGATAGGATCAGCTTGGTCGTGCCCTTTATCTTTTTGATCGCAACCGTGTCCATGAACTTGATCTGGTGGCCTTCCTGGCCGTCGAGGGTGACGAGGACATCTTCATCTTCTGTGCGGAGGGTCACTTCAATGGCGGCATCGTCAGGAACCACGATGGGACGATTGGTGAGGGTATGGGGACAGATCGGACTGATGATGACAGCCCCCACCGTAGGATAGACGATCGGCCCGCCGGCAGAGAGCGAGTAGGCGGTCGAGCCTGTGGGTGTGGATATAATCAGGCCATCTGCCCGGTACGTGTTTAAAAGCCAGCCATCAACCCGGGTCTCCATGAGGATCATCCGGGCAAGGGCACCCTTATTGATCACCACATCATTGAGAACCGTGTACCTTGCAATCTCCTGCGCCTCTCGACGGATGGCGGCCTCAAGCATCCCCCTCTCATCGATGATCATCTTCCCTGAGAGGATATCTTCAAGGAGGGGATACATCTCGTCAAGGGTCACCTCGGTGAGGAATCCCAGACTGCCTAAATTGACCCCGAGGATGGGGGTCCCCCTGGCACCGATTAATCTGGCGACACTGAGCAGGGTTCCATCACCGCCCAATACAATAACAAACTCGGAAAGGGCGGCGATATCCTGCCTTGAATAGGGACTCGTGATCTCTATAAGGCTCGCGGTCTCCTCATCCATCAGCGGTTCTGTGCCTTTATCTCTGAGCCACTTTACCAGTTCAGACAGGATATGCCCCGCATCCTCTTTCCTGGGCTTTGATACAATGCCGATCTTTTTTGCCATGGTTATCTTTGACGGATTCTATTCGCTTTTCGAAGGTCTGTCAATAAGGGACGCTCGTTTGACGGATTAAAATTGACAACCTCATGGAAAGTGATGAATAATTCGTATCATGGGAGCGCCACAAAGCATTCGTGTTGAGGGGCATGTGAGCGCAGGCTTTGATGCCGTGCGAGACGCGTTCACCGAGAATTTCTCCCGGCGGCACGAACTGGGCGGCGCCTGTTGCGTGTACCTTGGGGGCGAGAAGGTCGTTGACCTGTGGGGCGGTGTGCGGA
>JACRHF010000111.1 GCA_016217665.1 Nitrospirota bacterium
AAACACCGTTTGGCGTATCATCTCTATGCCCTCCTCTGGGTTCATTGGGTTTCACCTATCAGGTGAGTATTATACTCACCGAAACCCCTGATTCCAAGAGGGCTTTTCTATTTTTCTGAGTTCCTATCTCTGATTTAGGGATCATCTCCTTTCCCCTGTTATTTTAGGTATTGATGAAGAACAGACGTCCGGAGTGGTTACGAGTTAGGCTGCCAGGAGGCGAGGGCTACCTGGAGATCAAGAGGCTATTGAGGTCTGCAGGGCTTCATACGGTTTGTGAAGAGGCGCACTGCCCCAACATCGGGGAGTGCTTTAATCAGCGGACAGCGACCTTTTTGATCCTGGGAGATGTCTGTACGAGGGGGTGCCGGTTCTGTAATGTCACGAAAGGGGTTACTCAACCGATAGACCCCGGAGAACCGGAGAGGGTGGCCTTAGCCTCACAGCAGATGGGCTTAAGGCATGTGGTTGTCACCTCTGTGACACGGGATGATATCCCTGATGGGGGTGCACAACACTACGCGAATACGATATCATCCATTCGCAGCTATAATCCGGAGAGCACGATTGAGGTGCTGATCCCTGACTTTGGAGGGGATATCGATGCCTTGAGTGTGGTGATCAGGGCGATGCCGGACATCATCAACCATAACATGGAGACGGTCCCGCGGCTCTACAGGGTTGTCAGACCCGGGGCAATGTATGAACGATCCCTGATGCTCCTAAAACAGGTCAAAAAGAGTTGTCCTGACATCATTACAAAGTCCGGCCTGATGGTGGGATTGGGCGAGGAATTTGAAGAGATGATTGATGTGATGAAAGACCTCAGAGAGGGAGGGTGTGAGGTCCTAACCCTTGGGCAGTATCTGAGTCCCGGCAGAGAACACCTGCCGGTGCAGCGGTTCTATCACCCGGATGAGTTTGAGGCGCTCAGGGTCCGGGGGAGGGAATTGGGGTTTACTCATGTGGAGGCCGGCCCGCTGGTGCGGAGCTCTTATCACGCCGCAGCGCAGTTAAGCTCAGTTCAGGAGAGATTAGTACCTGTAAGGATGCTTGACAACTCCCCCCTAAATCGTTTAATTTGAAGTGGACATTTTTCAGCATCAACTAATGGCGGTGTAGCTCAGCTGGCTAGAGCAGAGGTTTCATAAGCCTCCTGTCCGGGGTTCGATTCCCTGCACCGCCACCAAATTAACCGCAACCTTCTATCGTTGGTTTTGGTTCTCCTATGTAATATCCCTGCGAGTAATCAACCCCTAACTCTATGACCTTTTCGTGAACCTCTTTTGAATGGACATATTCTGCAATGGTTTCTATCCCCAGTCTCTGTGCATAATTCACGATGGTCTCAGTTAAGATTTGTAATTTCTCATTCCTGTCTATCTCCTTGATCAGAGAGGAATCTATCTTGATGTAATCTATATCAAGCCGCATGGTATGGCCAAAATTGGAATATCCCGCCCCAAAATCATCGATGGCGATTTTACAGCCGTATTCTTTTACCTTCTTTACAAAAGCATAAGCGATCTCATAATTCTCTATTCCTTCACTCTCTATGATTTCGAATGTGGTCCTGCGGGCTATCTCAGGATTATTTTTAAGTATCTCTGCCATAAACTCTTCAACCTCACGATCGTGAATGTCCTCAACAGAGATGTTAATAGAGAATTCATAGTCATTATCCCTAAACGCCGCAATGCCTCTTTCAATCATCCTTCTTGTGATCTCTCCATAGAGCCTGGCCTCTTTTGCGACCTGTAAAAAAGAAAAGGGAGAGAGTACCTGGCCTCCTTCATCTATGATCCTGACTAAACATTCATACTTCTCTATCCGGCCAGTCTTATTGTTTACGATCGGTTGAAAGTATGAGACAATGCCATTCCTGTTAATAGCCGTCTTCAGGATATTGAGCATTTTCATATTTTCTGAAATATTCTTTTTAAGGGTCAGTGTATCATTATATTCGAGGTACTTTACCCGTGTGTGTCTCCTCAAATAATTCAAAACCATATCGGCCTTTTCCAGGAGGGGCCGCTCTCTTGATATCCCTGCAGAAAGGTTGATAGAGATCGCGTTCCCCTCATACACAAAATCACGATTACTCCCTTCCACCACGATCTTTTTTGCCAGATCCATGGGATGATATTCCGGATTATTCTCAAACAGGATACCAAAGTCATCCCCTCCAAGTTTGTAAACTTTTGCATTCAGATTCTCAGGGGGAATACTCTCTAAATACCGGGAAAGATCTTTCAGGACAGAATTACCTGCCTCTGCCCCATAAAGATCGTTGACATGCCTGAAACCATCGATATCTATTAAAATCAATGCCGGATTTTTCATGGTTTTTTCATCTTTCTCAAAAGAGAAACGATTCAAGAGCCCTGTCAATCTTTCCCGCGTGGCTGCTTCTAACAATTCCTTCTCTGCTTGAATACGTCCTGTGATGTCCCGAATAATACCAATGGAATGCCATTTATCTTTCAGCCTGACACCAGTGAGAGAGTGCTCTGCAAAGAATTCCTCTCCCCCTTTGCGCACGGCAGGCAGTACGAGCACCTTTCCAAGTGCCTCTCCCTCTCCAGTTTCAGCAAACTTCTCCAACCCCTTCTTCATGGCATCATGATATCTTTGTGGAACAATCAATTCGTGTATATCCTTATCAAGGGCTTCATGCCGCTTGTACCCCAACATGCTCTCCGCGGCATCGTTCCAGAAAGAGATCGTCCCCTTATTATCGATCATCATAATGGCATCGCTTGTAGAAGAGGTAATGGTTCTCAACTTTTCCTCGCTCTCTCTTATGGACTCCTCCACTTCTTTTCGATCGGTTATGTCACTAAGTGTCCCCATGAAACCCAGGACTTGTCCGGAGCTATCTTTTAAGACAGTGGAGTGACCAATCACCCAGGAGAATTTCCCATCCTTTCGTTGAAAACGATACTCCGATTTAAAGTCTATCTGATCTTTTACTGTCTGATTCCATTCTGACATGACACGTTCCCGATCTTCCGGGTGCAGGCTCTTTGCCCATCTCTCTTTCCCTGAATATGCCTCCTCCGGGGTAAGGTCGGCTATTCGAAGACCTTCTTTATTGATATAGGTCACCTCCCCCCTGACATCCGTATGGAATATCCCAACCGGTGACACATCTACCAGGGTACGATACTTTTCTTCACTCTTTAATAATGTTGTTTCTATCCGTCTCTGTCTGTTGATGTGTTGTATGTGGGGACGGTACAGAAAAAGATACAGTACAGGGGAAAGGAGCAGAATTAATAGAGTTGAATCGATTAATACCGTGACCAGCAGTGAAGGGTGTTGGATTTGTGATAATAAGATCATCACAAATGCTTCGATTAGAATGATAGAAATGGCTACGATGCTTAGAAAATAAACAGGAGATTTAGGTGGTGCTCGCAGAGCTTCACTATCCTCTCCTAAAAGGTCTGCACGATGCTCTTTGATAGGGTCCTTCATTGAAAGGCTACCTTCTTGTCCTCGTTTGCATGTATATGCCTTTTTATTTTGATTGTCAAGGGTGAACGGGGGGGTGGGGTCGTAGTCTCTGAGCGACTTGCCGTAAGCAGTTGGGTACCTGTCAAGGCGAGCAGGCGGAGGAAAGCCGGCCCGTAAGAGGCCGGAAGGCTTCCCCGTCTGCGAGTCCTTAGACAGGTCAACTGCGAAGGCCAGGAGCGAAGGGACTACGACCCCACCCCCCCGTTCACCGAGGTATTACTAACCCACCCTGATTTATCTTGACCCAACATACACCATCTGCTATTTTAGATCATGCTGAATCACTCTATAGCGTAAACCAATCTCTTCAGAGACTCTTACATGCCGGGTACCACATCTTCGAGTCAGGAGGCATCATGAAGGACGAGGAGAAAGCAAAGGGTAACCAGTCCCCAGATGATATCCTTGCAGAGTTGAATGCCCATCATGAGGCCCTCATATACACCATCCCGGATATCGTCTATTTCAAGGACATCCAAGGCCGGAACCTGCTGGTCAATAAGGCCTTTGAAGAGTTTGTGGGTCTCAAAGAATCCGGGATCGTGGAAAAGACCGATGATGAGATCTTCCCTCATGACCTTGCTGTCCACTGCCGCCTGAGTGACAGGGAGGTGATGAAAACCCGCAAGACCCTCCGTTTTGATGAAGAAGGCACATCTAAGGACGGGAAGAAGACCTACTTTGATACCATAAAATCTCCGCTTTTTGATAATCATGGCAATCTCATTGGTATCGTAGGGATCAGCAGGGATATCACAGAGCGTAGGCACCATGAAGAACAGTTAGGATTATTCAGAACACTGATTAACCATTCCAACGATGCCATCTTTATCGTTGATCCTGAAACAGGCCGTTTTCTGGATGTCAATGATAAGGCATGCCGTAGTCTGGGATACAGCCGGCATGAACTTCTCAAGATGGGGGTCGTGGATATTGAGGCGAAGATTCCGGATCATTTTTCATGGGAGGCCCATGTCAAAGAGGTCAAAGAGCAGGGGACTATGGTCTTAGAGGGGAGACTTAAACGCAGGGATGGTACGACATTCCCTGTTGAGGTCAACGTCAGGTATACCACGCAAGGTAAGGACAGCTATATGGTAGCCGTGGTACGCGATATAACAGATCGCAAACAGCAGGAACAAAAATATAAGGCAGTTATCCACGGGACCATGGATGGTTTTTGGATGTTTGATGGGAAAGGGCAATTCTTTGATGTCAACGATGCCACCTGCAACCTCCTCGGATACTCGCGGGGGGAATTGTTGCGCATGAGGGTCTCTGACGTGGAGGCAGCGGAGACGCCTGAAGAGGTCTCTGACCACATCAGGCGTGTTACCGAAACCGAAAGTGACCGTTTTGAGACCCGCCACAGGAGAAAGGACGGCAGCATCATTGATGTAGAGGTGAGTGTCAAATATCTCGACATCAACGGCGGGCAGTTTTATGCCTTCATAAGAGACATCACTGAGCGCAAAAGGGCAGAGGAGACAAAGATAACGAGGCTGCTGGAGGAGGAGCAATTGAAGACCCAGAGGCTCGAATCCCTCGGGGTATTAGCCGGGGGGATTGCCCATGATTTTAACAACATCCTGACGGCCATCCTGGGAAATATCTCCATTGCGACACCGTTTTTAAACCCTTCAGATAAGGCATACAAACATCTTTCAGAGGCCGAGAAGGCGATCTTTCTGGCACAGGACCTTACACGGCAGCTTTTGACCTTTTCCAAGGGTGGAACACCGATGAAGACAACGTTCCCGATCGCATTGGTGGTCAGAGAGTCTGCAGAGTTTATCTTACGAGGCACGAACGTCAGATGCGACTTTGTAATCCCTGAGGAGACCAAGCCTGTTGAGGCGGACGAAGGGCAGATCAGGCAGGTGATCCACAACCTCGTCATCAATAGCCTCCATGCCATGCCGCAGGGAGGGGTCATTACGATCCGGTGTGAAAATATGACGATAGGGCCAGAAACCTTCCTCCCTCTGAAGGAGGGTGACTATATCAGGGTATCTGTAGAGGATACCGGAATCGGGATACCGGAGGAGCATCTAAGCAGGATATTCGATCCCTACTTTACGACGAAGCAGACGGGAAGCGGCCTTGGGCTATCCACGTCCTATTCCATCATCAAAAGGCACGACGGTCTGATCACTGTAAGCTCAAGATTGGGCGCAGGGACCATCTTTCATATCTACCTGCCGGCATCAGATAAGGAGGTCGTATCTGTGTCATCGGATGAGAAGGCCCCTGTCTCCGGCAGGGGAAGGATTTTGGTGATGGATGATGAGGAGATGATCAGGACGCTTGCAGGGGAGATACTGGATCATCTTGGATACCAGGTGGCGCTTGCGGCCAACGGACAGGAGGCCATTGAGCAGTATCAGAAGGCCAGAGGTTCCGGGGGGCCATTTGACCTCCTCATTATGGACCTGACGGTCCCCGGGGCCATGGGGGGCAAGGAGGCCATAAAAAAGCTTTTGCAAATAGACCCCGGTGTCAGGGCAATCGTATCCAGCGGGTATTCCGACGATCCGATCCTGGCGAATTATCGCACTTACGGATTCAAGGGCGTGATTAAAAAGCCTTACAGGCTTACAGAGTTGAGCCATATCGTTCATGAGGTGATTAGCCGGGAGTAGTCCTCCCCCCTTTACTAAAGGGGGGGAGGGGGGATTCATAAGAGTCGGGATTTATTAGATGATGCACGAAAGGAGAGTGAATCATGGGACGCATCAATAATGTGGATATTGACAAGATGAGGCAATTTGGAGAACAGATCAAGGCCGACCCCTCAAAGGCCAGAAAGACTCAGGTCATTGAAGGGGAGTGGCTGGTTCAGGAGGGAGGGGCGCAGTTCAGGTCTACGATCAATTTTGAGGGGGGCAAGACGGTGTTTGAAATGGACAGCCCCACATTCATGGGAGGCGGGGGAAAACTGCCGGGCCCAATGCACTATTGCTTCTATGGCCTGGCGGCCTGTTATACAGCGACGTTTGCGACCATGGCCTCCATGCTCGGCATCGAATTAAAGAGGCTGACGACCCGTGTGGAGGCAGATGTCAATTTCTCCAGGGTCTTCGGGGTCAGTGATGCACCGGTCATGGAGGAGGTGAGGGTGACACTCTCTGTAGTCAGTAGTGCACCGGAGGAAAAGATCCGGGAGGCAGAAGGGCTGGCCATCCAGAGATGCCCTGTGGTCTTTACCTTAAAGAACCCGGTTAAGCTGACGCCTTATCTGAAGATATCGAGAGCACCATAAACCAAATCAAGGAGGTGTGCCATGAAGATCAGTCGTCGCAGTTTGCTTAAATCCATTGGGGTGAGTGTAGCGGGCGGTATCTTCATCAATGGGGTCTCGTCTTCAAGAGTGTTTGGAGAGGAGAAGGGGATATCTAAGGTGCATAAACCTGCACTCCCCCCTCCAACCGGAAAGAGGGTCGTTATCCTCGGGGGCGGCTACTCCGGCCTCTACTGTGCCACGACACTGAGAGACCTGGCCCCGGAGGCAGAAATCGTGGTGGTCGAGAAATATCCATACTTCATATCCGGTCCATCTCATGTAGACTTTGTTGCAGGTCTCAAGCGCCTGGATGAGGTCATGAGGAGTTATGACCCGATCGCAGGAAGAAATATCCGTATCATCCGATCCGAGGTAATGGGTATCCTCCCTGAAGAAAAGAGGGTACTAACGGCATCCGGAGGTCTTGAATACACCCTCCTTCTCATCGCAACCGGCATACGGATCGCTGATGAGGATGTCCTCAATCTCATTGAACAGCCTGCCTCAAATGCCCATGCCTGGGAGATCGGGGAGACCGTAGAGATGCGAAAGAGGGTAGAGGGATTCACAGGGGGGAGGTTTGTAGTCACAGTCCCCACAGCGCCTTTCAAATGCCCGCCGGGTCCCTATGAGGTGGCCTGCCTCCTGCGGGAGTATTTCAACAACAAAAAGGTCAAGGCAGACATCACGGTTGTGGATGCGAACGACAAGCCCCAGCCAGGTCCGTTAGCCCAGAAATGGACAGGGGTCTTAGAGGCCAGGGAAATAAAGTATATGCCCAACAGCAAGGTGGTGGAGATTGATGCGAGGGCAAGACAGGTTATCACGGACAAGGGGGAGAAGGTGGGCTATGACCTCGTCAGCATCATCCCGCCGAACAAGGCGGCGACTTTCATCAAGGATGCCGGGCTGGGTGACCCCTTTGTGGATGTGGACCCTGCCACATTCAAATCGAAAAAATATGATCATATATTTGCAGTGGGGGATTGTGCAAAGGTCCCGTATACAAAGTCTGCCTTTACCGCCTCCCTGCAGGGGAAGAGTGTGGCACACTATCTGGCGATGGCCCTGGGCCCCTTAGGTAGTGACGTGAAAGAGCCGGCCCCGATTTACAATGTCTGTTATCCCTATGTCTCCAGTGAGGAGTCTATGATGGTCCGTGCGGACTGGGACAGAGATGGAAAGATGCTGAAGGCGGAGGCGGATGACCCCAAGAAGGAATATGCAAGCTCAAGGGCTTCCTGGGAAAGGGGATTGATCAGTGGCCTGTTCGGCGCGTAGATTAACGGTATTCCTGATCATCGCCGGGCTTATCGTGCTTATTGTACCCTGGGAACCGGTGACGTTGAGTGCAGCCGAAGAGATAGCTCCCTCACCCTCATCCTCTGAGGAACGGGTGGATGTGAAAAAGGGTCTGGTCGCCTTTGTGGAGATAAAGACAGAGGAGCCGGTCACGGTCTATATCCTGTATCCCACGCAGTACACGAAATACAAGGCAACAGGGTCAGCAGACGGGATATTAGAATTTAAAAATATCACGTGGCTCATCTATCCGATCCCCGCCCTGTTAGAGGATCAGACGGTCTACTTCGTCCCGTTTGTCCCAAAGGGGGGGCCAAAAGGGGGGCCAAAAGAGGGAGATGTCCTGTTTCATACCATCTATGAAGATATCTATGAGCGGATAGACCGGCTTATGAAGGGTGAGGAGATGCTGAGGGCCGGGATGGAGATGGCCGTGGCGGGCGGCACTGAGGTGATAAGGCTTACCCCGCTCATACCCGGTCTCAAGGTCAGGCTTGACTTCTCAGGCGATACCCGGTTTGTTATTGTAAAGACTATAGACCTTGCGAGATACAGGAAGGGGGTAAAGAGTTTTGAACAATTGTATGAGGAGTCTGATCTGAAAGGGTCAGAGAAGGGGATTAACTTTTCAACGACAGACTTCGAAGACCTCTACCTGATCGTCAGGCTGATCGTCAGGACACGTGACCCCGTTCGGGTGAAATCTGTCATCCATGCGACGAAGGAGTCTGCAGAATCCGGGTGTTGACAATGCGGTCAAAGTAGTTTAAAGTATCGATAGCCTTTAATTTAGCCCGGTGCGGCTAAGAAGGGGAATAGAATGATCCATAGCGAAATTTACAAAAGACCTTCTCTCCTGTCACAAGGGGAGGAGGTTTTTTTTTGCGCATATAAGGAGCGGGATGTCTGAAAAGGTCATCATGGATCCATTAGGGATCGGAAGGGCCCTGAGCCGCATCTCGCACGAGATCATTGAGCGGAACAAGGGGACTGAGGGGCTTGTGCTGGTGGGGATACGCACCTGCGGCATCCATTTGGCCAGACGCATCTCGGAAAAGATCAAAGAGATCGAGAAATCCGAAGTGCCGGTAGGGATCCTGGACATTACCCTTTATCGCGATGATCTGCTCACAAAGAAGGGACACCCGGCAGTGCGAAAGACCGATATCCCCTTTGACCTCGTTGGTACGGTGGTGGTCCTGGTGGATGATGTCCTCTATACCGGGAGGACGATCAGGGCGGCCATGGATGAGCTGATGGACTTTGGACGTCCTGCCATGATACAGCTTGCCGTATTGATAGACCGGGGACACCGGGAGCTTCCTATCCGGGCAGATTATGTCGGAAAGGGGGTCCCGACTTCTAAAACAGCCGTGATAAAGGTCTTGTTATCTGAAGAAGGGACGGAGGACAGGGTTATCCTGAGAGAGGATTAGATGGAGCTGAAACGCAAAGATCTCCTGGATATCAAAGGGCTCGATCAGGAAGAGATCCAACTGATCCTCGATACGGCTGAGTCCTTCAAGGAGGTAACCGGGAGAGAGATCAAGAAGGTCCCGACACTCCGGGGAAAGACGGTGGTCAACCTCTTTTTTGAGCCGAGCACCCGGACAAGGACCTCCTTTGAGATTGCGGCAAAGAGGCTCTCTGCAGATGTCATCAATTTCTCGGTATCCGGCAGCAGTGTCTCCAAGGGGGAGACCCTCCTTGACACGGCAAGGAACATCGAGGCCATGAGGGCAGATTTTATCATTATCAGACACCCGGCCTCCGGTGCACCGCATATCCTGGCACGGAATCTCCGGAGCTCGGTCATCAATGCCGGGGATGGCCTTCATGAGCATCCGACCCAGGCGCTCCTGGACATGTTTACAATCCGGGAGAGAAAGGGGAAGATCGAGGGCCTTACGGTGGCCATCATTGGGGATATCGCCCACAGCCGTGTGGCCAGATCAAATATTTATGGTCTGACACGAATGGGGGCACGGGTACGCGTTGCCGGTCCTCCCGCTCTGATCCCGGCGGAAGTCGAAACCCTAGGGGTCTCTGTCTTCTATGACATGGAAGAGGCCCTTTCAGGGGCAGATGTGATCATGGTGCTGAGGATACAGTTAGAGCGTCAGGGGAAAAACTATTTTCCGACGTTGCGGGAGTTTGCCAGGCTTTATTGCCTGACCCAGGAACGGGCAGGTCATGCAAAGGGGGATGCGATGATCATGCACCCGGGGCCTGTCAACAGGGGGATAGAGATCTCGCCTGAGGTTGCAGACGGACTCTCTTCCGTCATCCTGGAGCAGGTGACCAATGGGGTGGCTGTCAGAATGGCAGTGCTCTATCTCTTGTCCGGGAGTGGGGAGATTTGATCGAGGATTTTCAGATGAACCGCTCATGAGCCGCAGGCTCACAAAGGGGCATGAAAATGTCACCCTGAGCCGAAGGCGAAGGGTCTGACCCGCAGGGTTAATCAGATTCTTCGCTACGCTCAGAATGACAGGTAACGAGGAATTCCGAATGAACTTATTAATCAAAAATGGCCGCATAGTGGATCCGGTCAATCATGTAGACCAGGTTGCTGACCTTTTGATCGCGGATGGAAAGGTCAGGCAGATTGCCCAGGAGATCCCTGTGACGCCGGATGCAGAGGCGATTGATGCCACAGGGCAATGGGTGGTCCCGGGGCTCATTGATGTGCATACCCACTTAAGGGAGCCGGGGTTTGAATATAAAGAGACCATCAGGACCGGGACCATGGCGGCGGCTGCAGGTGGATTTACCACGATATGCTGTATGCCCAACACCAAGCCTGTCAATGACTCTCAGGCGGTCACAGAATTTATCCTCCGGAAGGCGGCCACAGAGGGGATGGTCAATGTCCTCCCTGTGGGTGCTATTACGAAGGGCTGCCAAGGGGAAGAGATCACAGAGATGGGGGATCTCAGAGAGGCAGGCTGTATTGCGGTATCCGATGATGGAAGGCCTGTCATGAACAGTGCGGTCATGCGGAGGGCCATGGAATATGCGAGTATGTTCCACCTCCCCGTGATCTCCCACTGTGAGGACACGAACCTCGCGGAAGAGGGCGTCATGAACGAGGGGAGGGTCTCCACAGAGCTGGGATTGCGGGGGATACCGAATGCATCAGAGGATGTCATGGCGGCCAGGGATATTGAGCTTGCAGCCCTTACCAATGCCCATCTCCATATCGCCCATGTGAGTACACAGGGTTCTGTTGAACTGATCCGGCGGGCAAAAGAAGAGGGGATCCGGGTAACTGCTGAGACCTGCCCCCATTATCTCGTGCTGACGGATGAGGCCGTGACCGGTTATAATACCAATACAAAGATAAAGCCTCCGCTCAGGACGTTGAAAGACGTTGAGGCGGTCAGGAAGGGTCTCAGGGAGGGGGTCATTGACGTCATTGCCACAGACCATGCCCCCCATGCCCAGGTGGAGAAGGAGATGGAGTTTGACTCTGCCCCGTTCGGTATTACCGGGCTTGAAACTGCAGTAGCTATCGCCCTCCAATTAGTGGATGAAGGGGTCCTGACAGTCAATGAAATGGTGTTGAAGATGTCCGGCAAACCTGCTAAGCTCCTCAATATTGACAGGGGCCATCTCTCTGTAGGTGCGGTTGCGGATATTACAGTCATAGACCCTCGTGCAACATGGGTGGTCGATCCGCCACAGTTGAAATCCAGGGGCAAAAACACACCCTTTGAGGGGTGGAAGATGAAGGGAAGGGTCACGCATACGATCGTCGGGGGGAAGGTAGTTTATAAGGGATGACGGAAACTCCCTCCTCTTCAAGGGGAGGGACAGGGTGGGGATGGGATATGCTCAGATGAAAACGGCAATACTTGCACTTGCAGATGGTACAGTCTTTGATGGGTATTCCTTCGGTGCTGAAGGGGAGGCGGTTGGTGAGGTGGTGTTTAACACCAGCATGACCGGGTATCAGGAGATCCTGACCGACCCCTCGTACAAAGGCCAGATCGTGACCATGACCTATCCCCATATCGGGAACTATGGGGTGAACGAAACAGATGTAGAATCTTTGCGGCCGCATCTCTCCGGTTTTATTGTTAAGGAGCTATCGCAACACCCAAGCAACTGGCGGTCACAGAAGAGTCTGGATGTCTATCTGCGGGATTGCGGGATTGCCGGCATTCAGGGGATAGACACCCGCGCCCTTACACGGCGGCTGCGGGATCATGGTTCCCAGATGGGGATCATATCCACTGTAGAATTGGACCCTCAACGACTTGCCGGGAGAGTCAGAGGATTGCTGGGGCTCGTGGGGCTTGATACGGTGAAGGAAGTGACGTGTGCTGAATCATTCAGATGGATAAATCCCCCCAACCCAGTGGGGACAGAATTTAATTCTGTCCCCTCAAAGGGGGGCAAAGGGGAATTCAAGGTCGTTGTCTATGACTTTGGCGTTAAGTGGAATATCCTCAGGATGCTTAAGAGTTCTAGATGTGAGGTCACGGTAGTCCCGGCATCCACTTCTGCAGAAGATGTCTTAGCGATGAATCCTGAGGGCATTCTCTTGTCCAATGGGCCGGGAGACCCGGAAGGGGTATCCTATGCGATTGGGAATGTCAAAAGGCTTATTGGCAGGAAACCGATATTCGGCATCTGCCTCGGGCATCAGATCCTGGGGCTTGCCCTGGGGGGGAAGACCTACAAGCTGAGGTTTGGCCACCACGGGGGAAATCAACCGGTCATGGACCTCTCCACACGAAAGGTGGAGATCACGGCCCAGAACCACAACTTTGCCGTAGATATTGACTCCATAGGCGGCGATGTGGAACTTACCCATATCAACCTGAATGACCAGACCGTCGAGGGGATGCGTCACACGAGATACCCTGTATTCTCTGTGCAATACCACCCTGAGGCATCTCCGGGTCCGCATGATTCCGGGTATTTGTTTGAGCGATTTGCAGAGATGATGAAAAATGCCTAAACGTACAGACATAAAAAGGATACTCCTGATCGGTTCGGGTCCGATTGTCATTGGACAGGCGTGTGAGTTTGACTACTCAGGGACCCAGGCCTGTAAGGCCCTCAAGGAAGAGGGGTGCGAGGTCGTGCTGGTCAACAGCAACCCTGCCACGATCATGACAGACCCGCAATTCGCAGACAGGACCTACATTGAGCCGATCACCCCTGAGATCGTAGAGATGATCATTGAGAGGGAGAGGCCGGATGCCATCCTTCCTACCATGGGGGGGCAGACGGCTCTGAATATTGCCTCAGAGCTGCACCGCCGGGGTGTCTTGAGCAAGTATAATGTAGAGCTGATCGGCGCAAAATATGATTCAATAGAAAAGGCAGAGGACCGGGGAAAATTCAAAGAGGCCATGGAGAGGATAGGCCTCTCTGTGCCTAAGAGCGGTTTTGCCTATACGGTAGAGGATGCCTTGAAGGTGATCGATGATATCGGGTTCCCGGCCATTGTCCGGCCCTCCTTTACACTGGGGGGCACAGGCGGCGGGGTTGCCTACAATATCGAAGAATATGAGGAGTGTGTGAAGTGGGGGATTGAGGCCAGTCCTATACAGGAGATACTGATCGAGCGTTCCCTCCTGGGGTGGAAAGAGTATGAGCTTGAGGTGATGCGGGACCTTGCAGACAACGTCGTAATCATCTGTTCCATTGAGAACTTTGATCCCATGGGCGTCCATACCGGGGACAGCATTACAGTAGCTCCGGCTCAGACCCTCACAGACAAGGAATATCAGGTTATGCGGGATGCCGCTATCAAGATCATACGGGAGATAGGGGTCGATACAGGAGGGTCTAATATCCAGTTTGCCGTAAACCCTGAGAATGGCGAGATGATGATCATCGAGATGAATCCGAGGGTGTCGCGGAGTTCGGCCTTGGCATCCAAGGCCACGGGCTTCCCGATTGCAAAGATTGCGGCAAAACTCTCCATCGGGTATACGCTAAGTGAGATCAAAAATGATATCACACGCGTGACACCTGCCTCATTTGAACCGATGATTGACTATGTCGTTGTCAAGATCCCCAGGTTTGCCTTCGAGAAATTTCCCCAGGCAGACCAGACGCTCACAACCCAGATGAAATCTGTCGGCGAGGTGATGGCCATTGGAAGGACTTTTAAAGAATCACTTCAGAAGGCGATCCGGTCATTAGAGATAGATCGATATGGTTTTGAAGAGGTAGCGAAAGAGAAGCCGGAAGTTAGAGGCCAGATATTAGAAGTAAGTAGTAAGAAGTTAGAAGGGGAAAGATCAGAGAACAGAGAGGAGATCATAGAACATCTCAGGGAGAGGCTCAAGACCCCGAACTGGGAGAGACTCTGGTATATCGCAGACGCTTTACGGGCCGGGATGAGTGTGCAAGAGATATACGGGTTATCAAACATAGACCCCTGGTTTCTGGAGCAGATGAAGGAGATTGTTGAGTTCGAGGGGGAGATTCTCAGAAATCAGAAGTCAGAAATTAGGGGTGAGAATTTTGAGACCCTCCTCCGCAGGGCCAAGGAACTTGGTTTCTCTGACCATCGTCTCGGAGAGTTGCTCGACCTGAGTGATGAGGCGGTCAGGAGACTTAGAGAAGACCTTGAGGTCTATCCGGTCTATAAACGGGTTGATACCTGTGCGGCAGAGTTTGAGGCCCATACCCCGTATCTTTATTCAACCTATGAAAGACCCTATTACAGGGTTGAGGGGACAGAATTAAATTCTGTCCCCTTTTCGGAATGCGAGGCGAGGCCTACGAACAGGAAAAAGGTCGTCATCCTCGGCGGAGGCCCGAACAGGATTGGACAGGGGATAGAGTTTGATTACTGCTGTGTCCACGGAGCTTTTGCCTTAAAAGAGGAGGGCTATGAGACGATCATGGTCAATTGCAATCCGGAGACCGTGAGTACGGACTATGACACCTCTGACAGGCTCTACTTTGAACCGCTGACAGAAGAAGACGTCTTAAATATCATCCGTATTGAGAAGCCGGAGGGTGTCATTGTGCAGTTTGGCGGGCAGACCCCGCTTAAGCTCGCTGTCCCTCTGGAAAGTGCCGGGGTAAAGATCCTTGGAACATCTCCGGATGCCATTGACAGGGCAGAGGATCGCGAGAGGTTCCGGGAGATTTTGCATAAGCTCGGTCTCATGCAGCCTGCCAGTGGGATAGCGAGATCCCGAGAAGATGCGGTGAGTATCACCCGGGGGATCGGCTATCCGGTCCTTGTGAGGCCGTCCTATGTCCTTGGCGGGAGGGCGATGGAGATCGTCTATGACGAACGCGGTCTGCAGGAGTATATATCACATGCGGTCAAGGCGTCTCCCAGGCATCCGGTGCTTATCGACAAATATCTCGAGGATGCCATCGAGATTGATGTGGATGCAATCTCCGATGGGGTGGATGTTGTGATCGGCGGTATCATGGAGCATATCGAAGAGGCCGGGGTCCACTCCGGTGACAGCGCCTGCTCTCTGCCGCCCTTTTCCATCTCTGCCGGCGTGACCGGAAAGATAAGAGAACAGACAGACGCACTGGCAAGGGAACTCGGTGTAATCGGTTTAATGAATATCCAGTTTGCCCTCAAAGAAAATATCCTCTATGTGCTGGAGGTGAATCCCCGTGCATCGAGGACCGTACCCTTCGTCAGCAAAACGATCAATGTCCCTCTGGCACAGATTGCGGCAAAGGTCATGGTGGGCAGAAGACTCAAGGAACTTGGTTTTATCAAAGAGAAGCAGATCAGGCACATCGCCGTAAAAGAGGCCGTATTCCCCTTCTCCAAGTTCCCGGGAGTGGATACCCTCCTCGGCCCGGAGATGAAGTCTACAGGGGAGGTCATGGGGATAGATATGGAATTCGGGGCGGCCTTTGCCAAGGCCCAGACTGCCGCCTCTTCACCCCTCCCCCTGTCGGGGACGGTATTTATCAGTGTCAAGGACAAGGATAAACCTGTCTCCGTCGATATTGCCCGGCGGCTGGTGAATGCAGGATTCCAGATTGAGGCCACACGAGGTACCGCAGACTATCTTACAGAAAAGGGGTTATCCGTCAGGGTGGTCAATAAGGTCAAAGAGGGAAGACCCCATATCGTCGATCATGTTAAGAATGGGGATATTGCCTTAGTGATCAATACAGTCGGTGACATGAGATCAAAACAGGATTCATTTTCCATACGGAGGACCACCTTGCTGAAGGGTATCCCTTATTATACGACCATCGCGGGCGCTAAGGCGGCCGTCAGCGCCATTGAGGCGCTGAAGAAGAGGGCTATTGGCATACGGAGTCTTCAGGAGTATCATGATGCAGCAGGGTTTTCGAGGGGGAATGTGCCATGAAAAGACCGATGACGAGAGAGGGTTATCAAAAATTACAATTGGATCTTGAAAAGCTTAAGAGGATAGAACGCCCTAAAAACATCCAGGATATCGCAGAGGCAAGGGCCCATGGGGACCTCTCTGAGAATGCAGAATACGCAGCGGCCAAGGAACGCCAGTCCTTCATCGAGGGACGTATCAAGGATATCGAATACAAGATTGCCACTGCGGAGATTATCGACACGACAATGCTCTCTTCCGACAAGGTGGTCTTTGGCGCCACTGTCGCACTCCTTGACCTTCTGAGGGGGGAGGCAAAGAAATACAAGATCGTAGGTGAAGACGAGGTCGACCTGAAAAACGGAAAGATCTCCCTGAATTCTCCTGTGGGGAGGGCCCTTATCGGGAGCAGGGTAGGAGACGTCGTGACGATCAAGGCCCCTGCCGGGGAGCGGGAATATGAGGTCCAGGGGATCTCTTTTGGAGAATGAAGGCAAAGATCATCTCAAATTCATGCGTTAAGGGTCCCTGCTACAAACTCCTCCTTAAACCGTTAAATCCTGTAAAGTCAGTGCCTGGACAGTTTTTGATGATCAGGCCGGGCGCCTCGGATGGCCCTTCTGATCCCCTCCTCCCAAGACCATTCAGTATCCATCGGGCTACTACGGACGACCATATCGAAGTCCTGTATAAGAGGGTAGGGAAGGGGACTGCCATTCTGGCCTCTCTCAGTGCGGAAGGGGAGTTGGAGATACTCGGCCCCCTTGGCAATGGGTTTGTTTTTGACGGGGTAGCTGCCGCAAAAGAGGTCGTAGTGGTCGCAGGCGGCATCGGGGTTGCTCCTATGTTGGGTCTTGTAGAAACCTTAAGGGCCGGCTATCCTGAGAAGGAAATCAGGGTCTTCCTGGGTGGGCGGGGAGAGGTAGACCTCTTATGCGTCGAAGAGCTAAAGGCTGTTTCAACAGAGGTCATCCTTGCTACGAATGATGGGACAATGGGATTTAAGGGATATGTGACAGAGGCATTAGAAAAACACCTCTCCCAATCACTCATCACTCATCACTCATCACTCGTTACTCCCATTATATATGCCTGCGGCCCCTCCCCCATGTTACAACGGATCTCAGAGATCACTGAACCGTTAAGGATTGAGTCCTATTTCTCCCTTGAGGCGAATATGGCATGCGGGATAGGCCTTTGCATGGGGTGTGCAATCAGAAGCAGAGATGGGAAGGGGTATTATCTGGTATGCACGGATGGCCCGGTGTTTAGAGGAGAGAGTGTGGATTTGAGCGGAAATCCCCCTCAATCCCCCTTTAATAAAGGGGGAGATTAAATTCCCCCCTTTAGAAAAGGGGGGTAAGGGGGGATTTGATCACAGAAGGGGATTTAATCGAGGATTTTCGAATGAAACCTGATCTTTCTATAGAAATAGCCGGGATCAAACTCCGTAATCCTGTCATGCTCGCCTCCGGCACCGCAAGATATGGAGAGGAGATATCCCATCATTGTGACCTGAACCAGATCGGCGCCATCATCGTCAAAGGGATCGCACTGAAACCCACGCCAGGCAATCCCCCTCCACGGATCTGTGAGACCCCTTCCGGGATGCTGAATGCCATAGGCCTCCCCAACATCGGGGTGGATGCCTTTATAAAAGAGAAGCTCCCCTTTCTACGGCAATTTGATACCCGGGTATTGGTGAACATATTTGGTTCTACGGTAGAAGAGTATGGAGAGGTTGCGGGGCGGCTTGAAGGGGTGGATGGGGTTGACGGGCTTGAAGTCAACATATCCTGCCCCAATGTGAAGGAGGGGGGAATCGCCTTTGGGACAGATATCGGGATCACACGCCGGGTTGTCCAGACAGTGAGAAGGGCAACGACCCTTCCTGTGATCATCAAGCTCTCCCCAAATGTCACGGATATCGCCTCCTTTGCTAAGGTATGTGAGGAGGAGGGGGCAGACGGGCTCTCTGTCATCAATACCCTCCTGGGCATGTCCATTGATCCGAAGACCTGGAGGCCAAGGCTCGCCAACATTACAGGCGGGTTATCCGGGCCTGCCATAAGGCCTGTGGCCATCAGGATGGTCTGGCAGGTTCATAACGCCGTCAGGATTCCGGTCATAGGGATGGGGGGAATCGTGACTACAGAAGATGCCGTGGAATTTTTCTTAGCCGGGGCGAGTGCTGTGGCCATTGGTACGGCAAACTTCATAAACCCTAAAGTGTCCCTGGAAATCAGTGAGGGGCTGGAAAGGTATTTGGAGTCCAGGGGACTTAAAAACATCACAGAACTTATAGGGGCGGTAAAGACAGCCTGAAACCCGCATACCCCTCCAAGGCGCAAAGGAACATGAAAATAATCCCCCTTATTCCCCCTTTATAAAAGGGGGAGATTAGTTTTCCCCCCTTTAGAAAAGGGGGGGAAAGGGGGGATTTGATCGGGGATTTTCAGGTGAACTAAGGAAAAGGCCATGGCTCTAATTACCCTCACGACAGATTTCGGCCTCAAAGACCCCTTCGTTGGCATGATGAAGGGGGTGATCTACAGCATCAATGGCTCGGTACAGATCGTGGACATCTCACACGGTATCACCAGCCAGGATATCCTGGAAGGGGCCTTTGTCATCAGCACGTCTTACAGGTTCTTCCCTGAGGGGACAATCCATCTTGTTATTGTAGATCCAGGGGTCGGGGGCAGCAGGAGGCCCATCCTTGTAAAGGCCTCAGGCCACTATTTTATGGGTCCTGATAACGGGGTGCTTTCGTGGGTGATTGATGCTGACCCCGCTGTCAGGGTTATAGAGGTTACGGCAGAGGAGTATTTCCTTAAAAAGGTCAGCGCCACATTCCACGGACGGGATATCTTTGCCCCTGTGGCGGCATGGCTCTCCACTGGGGTTGAGCCTGACTCCTTCGGGCATGAGATTCATGACTATGTCCGTCTGCATGTCCCTAAGATAACAAAAGGGGCAAATTATATCTCGGGGAGTGTCCTGTACATTGACAGGTTTGGGAATATGATCACCAATATATCTGCGGGAGTTCTAAACCACCTGATGTCGCCGGGAATATCCGCATCAAACATTTCAATCAGGGTAGGCGGGGTTGATATCGCTGGCCTCAAGAGGTATTATGCAGAGGCAGTGCCAGGGGAACCTGGCGCCATTATCAGCAGCTTCGATCTCCTGGAGATCTATGTTTATAGGGGAAATGCCAGCAAGATTCTAAACGTGGGAAAGGGGGACATTGTGGAGGTCAGGAGGCGGAATGAACGATAATTTAAAGGGGATGCTCATCCCTGCGGTCATTGCCCTTGCAGCGATCACAGCATTGCTGATTATCCGGGGGATCACCTTCAGGGTCCTTCACCGATGGGCTGAGAAGACAGAGACGGATATTGACGACATCGTTATTACCGCGTTTAAGACCCCTTCTTTCTACTGGTGTGTGGCCATCGGCCTCCATATCGGGATTGCCGTATCAGGACTTCCGGAGCGGTATATATCTTATCTCAGTAAGACGATCCATGTCGTTGTGATCCTTTCAATTGCGGCGGCGACTGCAAACCTCTCAGGGAAGGTATTCACCTCGTATGTTCAGAGATCAAACCTCCCCATCCCGACGACAGGTCTTGTCCATGGGATATTAAAGGGGACGATCCTCATCCTGGGGCTATTGATTGCCCTCAGTACAATCGGGATATCCATAGCCCCCTTTATTACGGCCCTGGGGGTTGGAGGTCTTGCCGTTGCCCTTGCCCTCCAAGATACCCTGTCGAATCTCTTTGCAGGGATTCATATCCTTGTTGAAAGATCCATACGAATTGGAGATTTTGTGAGGCTTGAGACAGGACAGGAGGGCTATGTCGAGGACATCACCTGGAGGACCACGAGGATCAGGATGCGGCCCAATAACATGGTCATCATCCCCAACAATAAACTCTCACAGAGCATTGTGACCAACTATTATCTGCCCGAGAAGAGCATGGCCCTGTCAATCCCCGTCAGCGTCAGCTATACTTCTGACCCTGAAAGGGTTGAGAAGGTCCTCCTGGAAGAGGTCAGCAGGGGAATCGGGGAGATTTCCGGCCTCCTGGCTGACCCTGCGCCAGCGGTGAGGCTCATCCCGGGCTTCGGCGAAAGCTCCCTTGATTTTACCCTGACATGTCAGGTGAGGGAATTTGATGACCAGAATCTGGTCCAGCATGAATTAAGAAAAAGGATATTCAAGAGATTCAAGGATGAGGGCATCGAGATCCCCTTCCCCCACCGGACCGTCTATCTGAGACAGAATCCGTAAAAAATCCTTGACAAGGAAGCGCCAAAAAATTATGATATTTTTACAAAATTGGACATATAGGTTATATCTCCCGTAACTGACGGAATCAAGGTGGTTACCACCGGGAAGCGGGAAGAGAGATAGAGCCGGCCGTCTGGGCATTGACATGAGTATGAGACATCATGTAGCGTTCAGCCGGCTGTTTTTGTTTATGGCCTTTATTGCTGTGAAAGAAGAGGGGGGGAAGATATGAAAGTGGGAATCCTGAAAGAGACCTCTCTGCACGAACGCCGGGTAGCGGCAGTCCCTGAGACGGTTGCAAAGATGGTCAAGGCAGGGACTGAGGTGATCGTTGAATCCGGGGCAGGGAAGAATTCATTTATCGAGGATAAGGAGTTTGAGGCCGCAGGGGCCAGGATCATGGGGGATGGAAAGGCCCTTCTGCAAGAGGCGAATATCGTGTTAAAGGTCAACAGACCCTCTATGGATGAGATCAATAGCATGAATGAGGGAACCGTGTTTGTCGGGTTTCTGAACCCCTTTTCAAGTGCGGACATCATCAGGCAATTAGCCGGACGGAAGGTGACGGCCTTTGCCATGGAGATGGTCCCCCGGATTACCCGGGCCCAGCGTATGGATGCCCTTTCGACCATGAGTACGGTTGCCGGATACAAGGCCGTCCTGATGGCTGCCAATGCGTGCGGACGGTTCTTCCCCATGCTGACCACCGCCGTGGGGACAGTCCCTCCGGCCAAGGTGATTGTAATAGGAGTCGGCGTGGCAGGACTGCAGGCAATCGCAACGGCAAGACGTCTTGGCGCGGTGGTCACCGCATTTGATACCCGGCCCGCTGCCGGCGAACAGGCCAAGAGTCTCGGCGCCGACTTTGTCGCCATGGACGTTGCCCACGATCAGGCAGAAGACACCGGGGGTTATGCAAAAGAGCAGTCTGAGGCGTTCTACAAGCAGGAACAGGAGCTGGTACGGAAACATTCCAAAGAGTCGGATATCATCATCACGACCGCCCTTATTCCTGGGAAGCGGGCCCCCCTGCTCATTACGGAAGAGATGGTCAGAGAGATGAAGCCGGGATCGGTCATCGTTGACCTGGCCGTAGAACAGGGTGGGAACTGTGCGCTTTCCGAGGCTGGGAAGGAAGTGGTCCTATACGGGATAACGATCCTTGGGGTATTGAATCTGCCGAGCAGTCTCCCTGTCCATGCGAGCTCGCTCTATGCAAAGAACATCCTGGCCTTTTTAAACCTGATAGTACCGGATGGAAAGTCCCTTAAGCTTGAGATGACAGATGAGATTATAAAGGGTTCCATGGTCACCCATAATGGGGAGATAACACACCCCGCATTAAATAAGTAACCCATGGGAACGCATCATTAAGGAGGATAGATTGATGGGATATGATGTCTTGATGCCTGAACTGTATGTCTTTATGCTGGCGGCATTTGTCGGATATATGGTTATTACAGCGGTCCCCCCGCTTCTCCATACACCGCTGATGTCAGCCACAAACGCCATCTCTGCCATCTCGGTTGTCGGGGCGCTGCTGGTGGCCGGCAGCAGCAACAGTCTTGTGACCACGGTATTGGGTGTCATTGCAGTAGCCGCTGCATTTTCAAATGTGGTCGGCGGATTTATCCTGACTGACCGTATGCTTAAGATGTTTAAGAAGGAGAAGAAGTAATGATCCAGACCTATTTTATCGATTTTTCTTATATCGTTGCCTCTGTCTTTTTTATCCTCTGTTTAAAATATTTAAATTCCCCTGAGACTGCGCGGCGCGGGGTGTTGTTGGCCGAGATCGGCATGACCCTGGCGATCATTGGGACGCTTCTTCAGCGTGAGATCGTCACCTATGAAGGGATCATCATCGGTCTTATTATCGGAGGTCTGATCGGCGTGGGGATCGCCTTGTGGACGCCGATGACCCACATGCCCCAGCGGACGGCCCTGTCGCATGCCTTTGGCGCCTTAGCGGTCTCTCTGGTCGGTATTGCAGAGTATTATAAGCACGGAGGAGAGCTGGGGACCATAAAAATGGTGGCCATTGGCTTTGAGTGTCTGCTCGGGGCATTGACATTCACCGGCAGTATGCAGGCCTTTGCAAAGCTTCAAGAGCTGATGAGGGGAGCCCCGATCACCTTCAAGGGGCAGAATGCCTTTAATATGGTGATCCTGGCCGTGATGATCGGGTTATTAGGATACCTGATTATGGACCCGGCGGTGGCATGGGCATTCTATCTGATGGTAGCCCTGGCCTTTGTGTTCGGGATATTGCTGGTCCTCCCGATCGGTGCAGCAGATATGCCGGTAGTCATCTCTCTCCTCAATTCTTATGCCGGTCTTGCAGGCTCAGCCACCGGGTTTGTCCTTGGCAATAAGGTCCTGATCATTGCGGGTGCCTTAGACGGTGCCTCTGGCCTGATCCTCTCCATTTTGATGTGTAAGGCGATGAACCGCTCGATTACCAATGTGCTGTTCGGGGCATTCGGATCAGTCCCTGCAGCAGTCCCATCGTCAGGGGCACAGGCTTCTGTTGCACCAGAAGTGGCTGCAGCCCCGGCCGGGCTTGTGGTAAAACAGCTTGCCGCTGAGCAGGCCGCAGGCCTTTTCAAGAAGGCAAAATCGATGATTATCGTGCCGGGTTATGGGATGGCAGCGGCCCAGGCCCAGCATGTGGTAAGGGACCTCTCTGACCAGCTCAAGGCAAACGGTCTCTCTGTTAAATATGCGATCCATCCGGTTGCGGGGAGGATGCCGGGGCATATGAATGTCCTCCTGGCCGAGGCCAATGTCCCCTATACCGATCTCTTTGACATGGAGGACATCAATGAGGAGTTCCATGAGGCAGACGTGG
>JACRHF010000112.1 GCA_016217665.1 Nitrospirota bacterium
AATGACCTTGTCTGGAAGTTCGATAAGAGAGGCAATTACACTATCCGCTCGACAGAATATGCCGGCCCCAGGGGTGGAAACCTCTTTGTTAAGAATGCCGTGTTAGTTGCCACGAATGCAGAAATAGCACAATTAATATCGAAGAAGGAACTGTTGCAAAACTAATTTATAAGACGGAGGACTCATCATGTTAGAAGTATCAAGATTAAATCCATTACAGAAGGTAGCGCTTCGGTTTGCAGTTGTATCCTTAATCTATTATGGCGTGACCATACTGGAAGGGATGTTAATGCGGGCGCATCAGATCAATTATGATGTCTTTCATACTGACCACTATTATGCCATCCTGAATGCCCATCCAATGATGGGTATATTCGGCAGCAGTTTTATGCTTGTATTTGGCGCCTTTTATTTCCTTGTGCCAACCTTACTGGGAAAGAGCATCTATAGTCAGAGACTTGCAGAACTGACATGGATATTGATGACAGTCGGTGCAGGCATTATCTGGATAAGCTCCTTCTTCTTCCGTTATGCAGCGCTTTATACCAACTACTGGCCACTCCCTGTCTCTAAAGAGTTTTCACCTTATGCCCTCGGAACATTTGCCATAGGCAATATTCTCCTTATGGGAGGTGTTTTTGTTTTTTGTTATAACATCTTTGCCACAGTCTTTCACCAGCGCGACCAGAAAAAACCCATTTGGCCTATGCTGTTGTCCGCCCTGGGGATTGATGGGTTTATCAACCTTTATCGCAGGATAGCAGGAAAGGGACGCGAAAAAGAGCCGATCATGCCACTGCCTGTTGTAGCCATTTTCCGCGGCACAATTGATACTGTGCTGGATGCCGTAGTCCTGGGCGGGGCGTCAGTGATCTTTCTGGTCCATGCCATTTACACTGTTATGGGAACCAACCTTTCAGCAGGGTGGTTGGATGCACTTATATACAAGAATATCTACTGGTGGGGGCTTGACCTCATTGCAGACGGGCTAGTCTTAATCTATGTGGCAGGGACGTGGTATCTGTTAGCCACTCTAATATCCGGAAAGCCGCTTTTTATGCAGAATATAGCCCGTGCAGCCCTGTTGGTTGAACTGGTGGTCTCATGGAATGTCTGGGGACATCATCTTCTATCTGATCAGGCACAGCCAAACCTCATGAAGATAGTTTCAGGGGAGATGGTGACCGCCTTTGAGCTTGTTACCATGGGGATTGCCGGCTTTATCACCCTTGCGACATTATGGCAGGCCCGCCCCTTAAAGATGACGCCGCCATTGAAATTCCTGCTGGGCGGGGTACTGGGATTTTCGCTTGGGGTTCCTGCCGGTATTATACAGGCAGATCTTGGGATGAACCGGATACTCCATAATACACAGTGGGTCATCGGTTCTCATGCACATATGCAGATGTTAGTGGGCCTGGGTATGACCCTTTACGCAGCCCTTTATGCCCTTTTTCCGATGCTGACAAACAATGTGGAATTAAAGAGCAAGTCATTGACCAACTTTCATTTCTGGGCGCATCTCATAGGTGGAATCGGGATGTCTGTGGCGATGGGCTTTGCCGGGATGGACGGCATGCTAAGAAGGGCAGTATACCCCGGGGATACAACCTTTCAGCCCCATATGATTATTGCCGCCTTCTTCGGTAGCCTGATGATACTGGCCTACCTGGCCATGATGTATAATATAATCTCATCCATCGGTATCAGAGGACTTATCGAGATATTTGTTAAACTTCCAGAGAGACAAAAAAGAGAAATCGTCCCAGCGATATAGATTTTGTCAGATTATCCAATGCCTTCCCTATCTGTTCTGAAAGGGTCTTAAACCTTTTTTCAAAAAAAGGATCTATTTTAAAGTAACTCCCCTTTTCTTGTTTACCGTTGTAAAGAGGCACTGACACGGGCAAAGGATGCCTTTTCACCCTTTCGAGGGATAAAAAATATACCTTTGAGTGATTGAGAATCATCTGTGAGGCGTTATACTAAAGCATAAACAAACCCAACAAAAGGAGGTCCGACATGAATAGATTACTGACATTAGCCTTTACAGTGATATTCGTCATTGGATTTGCGGCATGGTCTATGGCAGGGATGAAAGGAAAACCGCAGGGGGAGCAGATAAAGGTCGCCCAAAGCGCCGCTGCTGGCCACATATCAAAGGATGCGACCATTATGGTGATCGGGGAGGATGGGAAACTGGTGGAGGTGAAGAAGGGGACCAATGGTTTCACGTGCGTTCCTGAGATCGAGGCACAGGAGGAGCCGGACCCGATCTGTGTTGATGCAGCCGGGTGGCAGTGGCTCAACGATGCCATGAGCGGAAAGCCGAAGCCGACCAATACCGTACCTGGAATTGCCTATATGGCAAAGGGCGGATGGCATTGGGAAAAGGATGGAAAGATTACGCCAGCGACCAAGAATGAAGCCGGGGCAAAAAAAGTAAAGGAGCCTGCGCACTGGATGGTCCTGGGACCCTTTGATTCCAAGATGAGCGGATTGCCCTCCATGCACCATTCAAAATTCGGGACTTACGTGATGTATGATGGGACGCCTTATTCCCATCTGATGATCTATCAGGACCCGAATCAGGTGAAGTAGATTTGGATTTGGGGGACACCATGGAAAAAGGGGACAGATTTATTTTCCGGCAATGCCGGAAAATAAATCTGTCCCCTTTTTCGTTTTCCCCTTTTGTTTTTTTTGCATTGACAGTCCTTGCCCCGTAGTCATAAAATACCTTTGCCGCAATTACGAAAAAATGTTCAATGGTTCAGTTGGTAAACTACCGGCGTGTGGAGGTCTGTCATGAAAGATCGGTTTTTTCTGTTTTCATTTCTGATATTGTTTTCGGCTTCGCAAGCCCAGGCAGAGCTTCGTTCTGTAACGGTCCCAGGTCATGGCTGGCGGCTCTCTTTTGATATACCGTCAGGAGCTGAGGAGCAAACTCTGCCTGCAGGTGAACGGTTCAGTTACATGGCCCAGGATTTAGAGAGCGGCATCGTATTTTCTTTTCACGTTGAACCGTGGGATTCCGGGGGGAATGCCGAGTGCCGGGCTGAGTATTGGGCCAAGGCAGCGCTGAATCCTTTCATTGATAAAACCACCATCCGGATTTCTGATACAGAGCGCCTCTCTCAGGTGTTGTATGTTTTTGACGCTGAGGTCCAGGGGCTGAGTTTAAAATCTGTTAATGCCAATTTTTACTTTGTGTACAAAGGGAGTTGTGTGGATGTGCACGTATCGAAACATCCTTATGCAGAAGGGGATGAACAGACGCTCATCCAGATTGGCGATTCCCTGAGCTGGGAGGAAAGTGACTAAAGGGGACAGATGACATCAAAATACGACCCTAAAGAGATCGAGGCAAAGTGGCAGCGCTTCTGGGCTGAGCATCAGACGTTCAAGGTCACGGAAGACCCCTCCAAAGCCAAGTACTACTGCCTTGAGATGTTCCCCTATCCCTCCGGCAGGATCCACATGGGGCATGTGCGCAATTACGCGATCGGGGATGTGGTGGCGCGCTATAAGAAAATGCGCGGCTATAATGTCCTCCACCCGATGGGGTGGGATGCCTTTGGCCTTCCGGCTGAGAATGCAGCCATTGATAAGGGGGTGCACCCTGTTGTCTGGACCCATGACAATATCGCCTATATGAGGGATCAGCTCAGGAAGATGGGGCTTTCGTATGACTGGGACCGCGAGGTCACGACCTGCGATCCTGCCTATTATAAATGGAATCAGTGGTTCTTCTTGAAGATGTATGAGAAGGGGCTGGCCTATAAACGCCGATCCAGCGTGAACTGGTGTCACTCCTGCGAGACCGTGCTGGCCAATGAACAGGTCATTGACGGACAGTGCTGGAGGTGCAGTTCTGTTGTAGATCAAAAGGAGCTTGAGCAGTGGTTCTTTAAGATTACAGCGTATGCAGAGGAGCTCCTGGCAGGGTGTGACAAGCTTACCGGATGGCCGGAGAGGGTGCTGATCATGCAGAGGAACTGGATCGGCAAGAGCACCGGCGTCGAGGTAGACTTCCCCCTTGCCGCAGGAGACGGGGCTATCCGGATATTCACGACCCGGCCCGACACCCTGTTTGGCGCTACATTCATGAGCCTTGCCCCGGAACATCCCCTTGTAGAGTCGTTGATCCACGGGACTGAGGCAGAGGCCGCTGTGCGTGCCTTTATCGAACGGGTTAAACACCAGGATAGGGTCATCAGGACTGCGGAGGATATTGAGAAGGAGGGGGTATTCACCGGCAGATATGCGATCAACCCGCTGACACAGGAGAAGATACCGGTGTGGGTCGCCAACTTTGTCCTGATGGAGTACGGGACAGGGGCCATCATGGCCGTCCCCGCGCATGACCAGAGGGACTTTGAGTTTGCAAAGAAGTACCACCTCCCGATGAGGGTGGTGATCCAGAACAGTGAGGGGACGCTTTCAGAAGGAACGATGACCGCGGCCTATACTGGCGAGGGGTGGCTGGTCAATTCAGTGCCGTTTAACGGAATCCCGTCTCCAGAAGCGATTGAGAAGATCGCTGAGTATATAAAACAGAAGGGGCTTGGGAAGAAGACGGTGAACTACAAGATCCGGGACTGGGGGGTCTCGCGGCAGAGATACTGGGGGACTCCGATCCCGATTATCTATTGCGACCGCTGCGGCGTTGTCCCTGTGCCGGAGGATGTCCTCCCTGTCGTCCTTCCAAAAGATGTCGCCTTTACGGGCAAGGGAGGATCACCCCTGCACCAGGTCCAGGGCTTTGTAAAGGCCCATTGTCCCTCCTGCGGCGGAGAGGCGCGGAGAGAGACAGACACCATGGACACCTTTATGGATTCGTCGTGGTATTTTCTGCGGTATGGTTCTCCCAAGACAGATCATGCCCCCTTTGATAAGCAGGCCGTCTCCTACTGGATGAATGTGGACCAGTACATCGGTGGTATTGAACATGCCGTCCTCCACCTCCTCTATGCCAGATTCTTTACCAGGGTGATCCGTGACCTCGGCCTCATCGCTGTGGATGAGCCCTTTGCCAATCTATTGACCCAGGGGATGGTCATCAAAGACGGGGCAAAGATGTCAAAGTCCAAGGGGAATGTGGTTGATCCTGACTATCTGATCACGACCTATGGCGCGGATACGGCAAGGCTCTTTTCGCTCTTTGCAGCGCCGCCAGAGAAGGACCTTGACTGGAGCGACCGGGGTGTGGAAGGTGCCTTTCGGTTCCTGTCGAGGGTCTATAGAAAGGTGGCTGATCTCGCCCCCTGCCTGAATCCCCGACTGAATCTGAAGGCGAGAGGCATCCATCAATACAGAAACCGGCTGGATGAGATCGGCGCCGGCTTACCCGATGATTTAAAAAGGCTCCGGAAGATCGTCCATCAGACTATCAGGAAGGTTACTGAAGATATCGAAGTCTTTCATTTTAATACGGCCATCAGTTTTATTATGGAGCTTGTAAATCATGTCTATCTTCTTCCCCATGAAGACCGTACAGAGGATGAGGGATTTCTATATGTCATGAAAGAGGCCCTCGACAGCATGATCCTCCTCTTGTCCCCCTTTGCCCCGCATATCGCTGAAGAGATGTGGGAGATGATGGGGTATGAGTCTTCGGTGACCGGGGTTCCGTGGCCCATCTATTGCACCGAGATTGCCCAAGAGGAGGAGAGGCTTATTGTCATCCAGGTCAATGGGAAGGTGAGGAGCAAGATCACGGTCCCTGCGGGCATGCCTGAGGAGGAGATCCGGAGGCAGGCGCTTTCAGATGAGAGGATCACAGGTCTCCTTGGAGGGAAGCTCCCCCGGAAGGTCTTTGTGGTGCAGGAAAAGCTGGTCAATATCGTAGTATGAAGAAAAAGGGGACAGATTTATTTTTTTACTCAAAGCGCCTGTCATTCCCACGAAAGTGGGAATCCAGACCTCGGCCCGCGTTCTGGATTCCCGCTTGCGCGGGAATGACATGTTTGGAAAATAAATCTGTCCCCTTTTTTGTGTTTGCTTCTTGCTTCTTGCTTTTTGCTTCTTTCTCCTTCACCGGCTGTGGCTATCAGATTGCCGGGAGGGGCGCCCATATCCCGGAAGGTGTCAGAACGCTCGCCATCCCTGTCTTTGAGAACAAGACCCTGGAGCCGATCGTAGAAGAGGAGCTTACCCCTGCTGTTATCAGGGAATTCCTCAGGGACAGCCGGATCGAGGTTGTCAACAGGCCGCAGGCCGGGCTGGTACTCCGGGGGAGCGTCACCTCCTACAAAGAATCTCCCCTCTCCTTTGACAAGGACCAGAATGTCCTGGAGTACAGGATCATTGTCGTTACCCATTTAATACTGGTCAGGCAGGAGAGGGATGCTGCACCCACCGGCATATTGTGGGAGAGGGATGTAACAGAGAGCGCGGAATACAGGGCGAGCAGTGATGTGATGTCCACGAGGGTCGCAAAGCTCCTGGCGCTCCGGGAGATTGCCAGGAACCTTGCTCAGAACGTCGCAGATCGGGTGTTACAGGGGTGGTAAGTGGCGATTAATTATCCTGAGTTTATTGAAAAATTTTCAAGGCTCAAGCCTTCGCCTGTCTATCTCTTCTCCGGAGAGGAGAGCTTCTTCATTGACGAGGGGGTCAGGACAGTCCGTGAGAAATTCCTTGAGCCAGGGGCCAGGGATTTTAATTATGATAGCTACTCTGCCGCTGATATTGACGCATCGAAGGTCGTGGAGGCGGCAGAGACACTCCCGGTCATGGCAGGATGCCGGGTGGTTATTGTTAAAGGGATTGATGAGTGGAAGGCCAAAGAAAAAGAGAGGGTGACGGCCTATCTGAACAGACCTTCCCCAACGACCTGCCTGATTCTTACAGCCACGAAGCTGGACAGGAGGGAGAAGTTTTCAAACGTAGTGGAGAAGACCGGCCTGGTCATCTTATGTCAGCCGCTTTACAGGCAAAACCTCCTGAACTGGGTCAGGCAGAAGATCAAAAATGCCGGAATGGGTATTGATCAGGATGCCCTGTCCCTGCTGACCGATGTCATTGGAAATGATCTCTGGACCCTCCATCATGATATCGAAAAACTGCTCCTCTATTGCGGAGACAGGAAACAGATCACCCTTAAAGACGTGGCAGGGGTCTCCAGCAGTATGAGGAGTATCTCGGTCTTTGAGGTTGTAAACGCGGTCATCGAGAAGAGATTGAAAGATGCCTTGCTTTTTTTGAAGATGGCCATTGATGAAGGGGAACCTCCAGTCAGGATCTTTTATTTTATTGTGAGAGAGTTCCGGATGATGCTGAAGGCGAAGATAATCATAGAGGCCGGGGAGTCAGCAGAAGAGGCGGCAAAAGAGGCGGGGGTCCCTGCTTTTAAGGTGGGGGAGTTTTCACAACGGCTCCGGAAGTTCACCAAGAAAGAGCTGCAAAGACTATTTGAAAGGCTTATCGATGTGGACAGCAGGCTTAAGGGGGGTGCATTAAGAGCTGAGACGGTGCTGGAGGAGCTTTTCCTTTCCATCCACCGGTGAAACGCTCATGAGCCGCAGGCTCACAAAGGATGACGAAAATAATCCCCCTTATTCCCCCTTTATAAAAGGGGGAGATTAGTTTTTCCCCCCTTTAGAAAAGGGGGCAAGGGGGATTTGATCGAGGATTTTCGAGTGGAAAGTAAAGGGGCCAGGGTTATTTTGGGTTTGAGGCCCGGTTTGCCTTCGTAGTTAGCCTCGATATCATTCTGCTGGCCTTATTCTTGTGGATAATCTTCTTATCCGCAATCTTATCAATATACGATACGGCTTCTCTAAGCTGTTCGCTGATCTTCTGCGGGTCTTTTCCTTCGAGAGAGGAATGGACCTTCTTGATGACCGTCTTCATGGTGGAAAGGGCCGCCCGGTTGCTCACCCTTCTCTTTTCTGATTGTCTGATCCTCTTCAGTGCAGATTTGTGTGTAGCCACTTTATTTTCTCCTCCGTTATAAAATAGTGTTAACTTTTAACATAAAATGTATTAGTCTGTCAAGCGATGAATAATCAGGAAAAGGTTACCAGGGCTGCGGCCATCTTTGGCAGTACTACATTAATCAGCAGGGTCTTTGGTTTTATCAGGGATATGGTCGTGGCAAGGGTGTTCGGCGCCGGGATGGTGGCGGATGCCTTTTTTGTCGCCTACCGGATCCCCGGGCTCCTGAGGGAGCTCTTTGCCGAGGGCTCCATGTCAGCGGCATTCATCCCTGTCTTCAGCAGGGAACTCCACACCCATGGCAGGGAAGAGGCCCTGAGGCTTGCAAAGGCCGTCTTTACGATCCTGTTTATTTTGCTGATAACGGTCACGGTCATCGGCATGATCGCCGCCCCTCTGGTGGTCACCCTGATCGCCCCAGGCTTTCATGCTGCCGGCGGCAAGTTTGCCCTTACGGTAGAACTCACCCGCATCATGTTCCCTTATCTCCTCTTCGTATCCCTTGCCGCCCTTGCGATGGGGATCTTAAACACCCTCGGTTCCTTTTTCATCCCAGGGCTCTCCTCAGTCATGCTCTCGATATTTATGATCAGCGGGGTCTATATCCTGTCCCGGTTCTTTAGTGTTCCCATATACGGTCTTGCGGTCGGTGTCATCCTTGGCGGGATCTTTCAGTTCGGGATCCAGCTCCCGGTGTTGTGGAAGAAGAAGATGAACCTGGGCTGGCATTTTGAACCCACCCACCCGGGGGTCATCCGGATAGGGAGGCTTGTGCTCCCCATGATCCTGGGGCTTTCAGTGACCCAGTTGAACATATTTGTGAATACCCTCCTCTCCTCCTATCTGGACGAAGGGAGTGTTGCCTATCTCTACTACGGGATCAGGCTGATACACTTCCCCCTTGGGATATTCGGCGTGGCGATGGCCTCAGCGATCCTGCCGGCGCTCTCGGCATCCGCTGTGAAAAGGGAGTATGAAGAGATGCGGAATACCTACTCCTTTGCCGTCAGACTCTTATTGCTGATAACCCTCCCTGCAATGACAGGGTTGATCGCACTGAGGATCCCTATCGTGAGCGTGTTGTTTCAATCCAGGGCCTTTGATTACCGCGCGACCCTCGGCACGGCAGAGGCCCTCTTATTCTACAGCGTCGGTCTATGGGCGTTCGCAGGGACCCGGGTGACTGCCCAGACCTTCTATGCCCTGCAGGATACAAAGACGCCTGCCAAGGCCGCCGCCCTTGCGGTTGCCGTCAACATTATCCTCTCCCTTATCCTGATGGGGCCGCTAAAGCATGGGGGGTTGGCGCTTGCCACGTCGGTGGCGGCCATGGTCAATCTCTCCTTTCTGATATGGGCGCTCAGAAAGAGGATGGGGAGGATCCATATGAGGGAGATCCTTGGCTCCCTGAAAAAGATGATCCCGGCCAACCTCCTCATGGGAGGCATTGCATGGGTTATCACAAAGGGGGATATCTGGGCAACGGACGGGCATATTGCGGCGAAGACAGGCCTCCTGGCGGGGGGCATCATGCTGAGCGTAATCGCTTATGGCATGGTTCTCTATTTTCTGAAAAGCGAGGAGCTTGTGTTTTTGTGGAGGATGATGCGGGGGAAAAAGGAGGGCGTCCCTAAATAATTTCCCTCTACATATCCACATCCTCTCCCCAGGAGCAATCAAGACTGACTTCCCTCCTCCGGTTCTTGCCATCTGCCTGATAAACTTAGAATAGATTCTAAATGAGGCAACGATAGGTTTACAACCCCATAAATAAGTGCAATAATACTAAAAAACAGTCGGAGGAATTACAATGGCTGCAAATACACAGCAAATATTAAAAGAAGCATTGACACTTCCTTCCCAGGAAAGGGCAACTCTTGTTGATGATCTCCTGGCTAGTCTTGACCAGCCTGACGAACAGATAGATAGTCTTTGGCGCAAAGAAGTTGAAGACAGGATTGTCGCTTATCGCGCTGGTAAGATCAGGACTGTTACACTCGATGATGTTCTCTCCAAATATCGGAAATAATGCAGATAAGACTACTTGAGATTGCTCAAATAGAGCTTGATGACTCTATTGAATATTACAATTCGGAATCCCACAGCTATAGGTAATGAATTATTAGTTGAAGTACTTCATGTCCTTGACAGGATCAAGAATTTTCCCAAGGCCTGGCATCCATTTACTGAAACTACCCGCCGCTGTCAACTTCGCCGTTTTCCATACGGGATCATATATCAGATATTGGATGCTGAAATTCTTGTAATTGCAGTTGCAAACTTACATAGAAATCCCGACTATTGGAAAGATAGGATAAAAAAGCCCTAACTGGACAATAGAGAAATATTTCACCGGGGCAATAGAGATTGAGTGCACCTTCACGCCCTCGTTCCTGCCGGCATTATGAAGGACGGAATATTCTACGAACAAAGAAACATATCAACCCCGGTGATAGCAGAGATATTTAGGGCGAGGCTGTTAACCGTATTACGGGGGCATCCTCTCTCTCCCTATGAAAGTCTCGTGTATTATTATGGTGTCCATAGTTTCCATAGCAGTTCGCATGATCCATCGTATCTTTGAAGTCAACCCGCTACGATGTAGAAGATGTGGGGGCAATATGCGTGGGAATCTCCTTGACACCTTAGATTTTGGAGAGTATTGTTAGGCTCAGTTTTTCTATTTTCCTATTGCATTATTGCATCCAAGACGGCCCGTGCCGTGCTGAACAACCTCGCCCGGAACCCCTATGCCGCGGCGCTCTGCATCGACGACGAGGACGGCGGTACCGGCGCGGCCTATAACGTTTCGATGGACAAGATGGGCCACCCCATCGCATCGAACATCCGCGACTGTTACCTCGATCTCGTGAAGCAGGGCAAGCAGAACGAGCTCCCGCTCATCGCCACGGGCGGCATGGGCAAGGGGGGCAACCTCGCCGCGAACGCGGCCGCGCTCATCATGCTCGGCGCGTCAGCCGTGGACATCGGTAAGTATATCATGCAGACCGCCGCAGGCTGCTTCGGGGACGAGTACAACCGCTGCAATGTCTGCAACCTCGGCAAGTGCCCGCGCGGCCTCACGACGCAGGACCCGAAGCTGTACCGCAGGCTGGATCCCGACAAGGTCGCGGAGCGCGTGGTGGAAGTGTTCAAGTCGGCTGACGTGGAGCTCAGGAAGATCTTCGCGTCGCTCGGCAGGAGCACCGAGCTTCCGATCGGCATGTCCGACGCCCTCGGCGTTGCGGACCAGGAGATCGCGGACCGGCTGCAGATCAGCTATGTTTGCTGATTTATTGTTTTTGCTAGGAGATATTTATGGCAAAGTCGAAATCAGGTTATTCGGGGATCGCTGAGTTGATCAAAGACTTTGTTGTATCAGCCCCAGCGAATAAGCATACATTGACGCATCTAACAGAGAAAGTTTTCAACGAATATCCTGACTCCAGTTGGGAAAACACATGGAAGCAGTGGAGATATCATGTGTTGCATCCGAATGGGGACTACTCGGATTCATTTACAGGTAAAGAGAAGGAGAGGCTTCATACTATCTTCGAAACTGATGGTGAAGCAGATGATGTGGTTGGAATTGACTCGAAACTGTTGGAGTTTTGTGGCCGCTTAATCAAAGCGGCTTTGGAGTATGAGAAGTTATTTGGAAAGAAGTTAAATGTTACCGGGGAAATTGGCGAAATCCTCGTTTCTCATAAGCTTGGCCTCAAAATGGTCATGCAAGGTGATGCAACGTATGATGCAATTGATAAAGATGGGAAACGCGTTCAAATTAAATGCAGAAGAAGTGAAAAGGATAACTTTGTGAATAAGAGTGGAAGGATAAGCTCAATTTCACATTCTTTTGACTATATGCTTTTTGGTATGCTCGATCGGAATTATGAACTGTATGAAATATGGAAGACACCGTATGGAAGCAAATTGAAGAAAATTATTGAAAATGAGCAAACAGAGCGGTCTGGGCCATCAATTAATTCAATACTAAAAGTATCGGAAAGACTCTTCTAAGGTCGTTTTCAGTGCGTAAGTTGGGCTGAGCTAAGTAAAGCCCAACTAATGATAAAATGCGAAAGATTTGTACTGTGATGCTCTTAGAATATGTAGAGGCAGCACTTCGTCATGCCAGGTATGAAATCCCTCCGGATGACGGCAGTTATTATGGTGAGATTCCGGAATGCAACGGCGTTTATACAAATGCAAAATCCCTTAAAGAATGCCGCGAAGAATTGAGAGAAGTCTTTGACGAGTGGGTTCTATTTTGGGTTCACAAAAAGTTTTCCCTGCCGGTAATAGACGGGATTAGCCTCGTTATGAGGGAAGCCCACAATAAGGAAGACCGGTGCTGCGTATATACGATCACGGCCTAACCAACCGATTCCAAAATCAACACTATGCTCGATAATCATGTTCTGGCGGGTTTCATCAAGTGCTTCTATGGCTACGGAAATTACCACGGTAGGTTCTGGTTTGTGGGCATGGAAGAAGGCGGTGGAAATTCCATTGCAGACATCTCACGACGACTTGGAGCTTGGAATATGCGCGGGCGCAAAGAATTAGAGGATATAGCCGAATACCACCGAGCGATTGGCGTCGACAATCGTTTCGATGACAACCCCAAGCTCCAGCCGACTTGGAATAAACTGATCCGTATTGTTCTCACCGCAAATGGGCAGTCCTGCGACACCGAACGCATATGCGACTACCAAAAACGCACACTCGGAGCAATAGACGGTGATACCTGCTTGTTGGAATTACTGCCCTTACCTTCCCCTAATACAAATGCCTGGCTGTATCGTGACAACTCATCTCTTCCGTATCTCACAGATCGAGATACATACCGATCGTACACTACTTGCTTTCGGGTTGCCCACCTCCAAGAGAGGTTGTCACGCTTTCAGCCCACAGCCGTAGTCTTTTATGGCCTACGATATCAAGTCTATTGGGAGCGAATTTCAGGTGTCCAAGCCTGGCTAAAATCCTCAGAGGGCATCGTGCATGCGTCGAAAAATCAGACTCTCTTTATAATGGCCAAGCATCCGGTGGCCCGAATCAATAACGAGTATTTCCATCAGATCGGGAGGCTTGTTTCGGCCAAGGGGTTTGGCATAGCCCCAAAAGGCGGCTAACCACGCGTTGCCCCCGATTTTCTCCGCCGCTGCGCGGCTGCGCAAACGGCTGAACGCGATCCGTTATCCGCTAAAAAGCAGAGAAATAGAGGGCGCCATGAGAAAGATATTTTTTAGGGTTTTGAGGACTTGCCAAGGCTGGATAGCATAAATCCAACACAAACAAATTTATCCCCAACGTAAAACATACTTGAAATAACTCAGGATCTTGAGTAAAATATCTCAGAGCTTTGAGATAATTATAAATCGGGGAAACGGTCTATGAGTTCCTACAAAAGAAGGCTCACTGAAATAATTGCCGGACGTCTGAGAGAAAAGAGGCGATTTATTCAGGTCATTATGGGGCCGCGGCAGGTTGGCAAAACAACAGCGATTCAGCAGGTCCTGGATGGGGTTCCGATGCCGCATCATTATGCTGCTGCGGATTTACCGGCGCCGCCGGATACCCTGTGGATTCAGCGGCAATGGGAATTGGCACGGATGAAAATCCGCCGACCATCACGGGCCATCCTCGTTCTGGACGAAGTGCAGAAGATTGCCCATTGGTCAACGGAAGTTAAGCGCCTGTGGGATGAA
>JACRHF010000012.1 GCA_016217665.1 Nitrospirota bacterium
CGTCCTGGAGGCAATAAGCTCCTTCCGGGTAGGGGTATCAATGCCATAGAAGCAGGGATATTTCACAGGGGGTGAGGCGATCCGCATATGCACCTCACGCGCCCCGGCCTCCCGGATCATGGATACGATCTTCCTGCTCGTAGTGCCCCGGACAATAGAGTCATCCACTACCACAACCCTCTTTCCCTTTAATATCTCTTTGACAGGATTTAACTTCAGCCTGACGCCAAAATGTCTTATTGATTGCTTCGGTTCTATGAAGGTCCTCCCGACGTAGTGACTCCGGATTAGTCCATTATCATACGGTACGCCGCTCCCCTCGGAATATCCAAGGGCCGCAGGGACTCCGGAGTCCGGGACCGGGATCACAAGATCCGCATCCACTCCCGTTTCCTGGGCCAGGATCAGGCCCATCTTTTTTCGCACGACATTGACATTCTCCCCGAAGATATAGCTGTCAGGCCTGGCGAAATAGATATGCTCAAAGATGCACATGGCCTCTCTGGTCTTTGAAAAGGGCATATAGGAGCTGACCCCGTTGTGATTGATCACGACCACTTCTCCCGGCAACAGGTCGCGTATAAACCTGGCCCCCATCAGATCAAAGGAATTGGTCTCGGAGGAGAGGACATAGGCGCCATCCAGTTCCCCAAGGGAGAGAGGCCGAAAACCATATGAATCCCTGATCCCTATCATCTCCTTTTCTGTAAGAATCAGGAGCGAGTAGGCCCCTCTGAGCTTTTTCAATGCCTCGATGACCCGGTCCAGCAATGTCCGCTCTTTGGATATAGCGATCAGGTGGACGATGACCTCACTGTCTATCGTGGACTGGAAGATAGACCCATAGGCCTCCAGCTCACTCCGGAGGAAGTGGGCATTCACAAGATTCCCGTTGTGCGCCAGGGCCATGGACCCCAGGGCATAATTGACCACGATGGGCTGAACATTTTCGATGGTGCTCGCCCCATAGGTGGAGTACCGGTTATGGCCTATAGCGCTGTGCCCCTTCAACCGCGTGAAATCGCCGTCTTTGAAGATCTCTGAGACCAGCCCCATATCCTTCTCACAGAAAAGGGTCTTCCCATCGGATGAGACGATCCCTGAGCCCTCCTGCCCCCGGTGCTGCAGCCCATGGAGCCCCAGGTAGGTAAGATTGGCTGCCTCCGGATGATTATAGATGCCAAATATGCCGCACATCGATGATGACCTCCTTGCAACGTTCAAATCCCCCTATTTCCCCCTTTACTAAAGGGGGATTAAGGGGGATTAATCCTCCAGCGCGCGGGGAATGGCATTACGCCATGCCTCTGCAATGTCCTTCACGGACATGTTAATCCGTATCTCTGATCCCTGCTTTATCAAGAGCCGGTCCCCGCCTACCCTTCCTATGACTGACACAGGAACCCCACTCTCTCTTCCCATCTCTTTTATCTTTTCGACCTGCTCCTGTCTCACCGTAATAATAATCCTCGACTGCGTCTCGCCAAAGAGTAAGGCGTCGGCCCTGATCTCATCCCTGAGCCCGATCTCTGCCCCTATGATTATACTCCTCTCCTCACCCGGCGTCATGCAGCACTCAGCAAGGGCCACGGCAAGGCCCCCTTCCGAGGTATCATGCGCTGACTTGATCAGGCCCTCTCTGATCCCGCTCAGACAGAGGTCCTGCACCCGTTTTTCCAATTCCAGATCCAGTTGCGGGGGGACGCCCCTCACCGTATAATGGATCTCTTTGAGATACTCGCTTAATCCGATCTCCTCCCGGTTCTCCCCGATCAGGAGGATGACATCCCCTTCTGCCTTGAAATACTGGGTCATGCGCTTAGAGGCCTCCTCAATAATCCCCGCCATACCAATAATGGGGGTGGGGTATATGGAAATCCCGTTGGTCTCGTTATAGAGACTGACATTCCCGCTGATCACCGGGATATTAAATCTCCGGCAGACCGCAGAGATCCCTTCGATGGCCTCCTGGAACTGCCACATGATCTCAGGCCGTTCAGGATTCCCGAAGTTGAGACAGTCTGTGAGCGCCGCCGGCTCCCCCCCTGCACACACAATATTCCTGGCCGCCTCTGCGACCGCTATGGCAGCCCCTGTACGGGGATCTGCAAAACAGTAGCGGCTGTTGCAGTCCGTGCTCATGGCAATCGCCGTATCTGTCCCTTTCACCCGGATCACCGCGGCATCCGAGCCGGGCAGGACGATCGTATCGGTCCTGACCATATGATCATACTGTCTGTAGATCCACTCCTTGGAGGCGATGGTCGGGGAGGAGAGGAGCGTCAGAAGGACCTTGTTCAAATCCGCCGGGACCGGTATATTCTCTATGTCCAGGTCATGGAGGATATCGAGGTATGGAGGGGGTAAGGCCGGTCTCTGGTACAGAGGGGCCTCGTCTGTCAGGGCGGTCACCGGGATATCAGCGACCCTGTTCCCCTTGTCAAAGACACGCATCCTGTGAGTATCTGTCACCTCGCCTACGACCACCGCATCCAGGTCCCACTTGTCAAAGATGCGAATCACCTCGGCCTCTCTGCCGCGCTCAGTGACGATCAGCATCCGCTCCTGAGACTCTGAGAGCATCACCTCATAAGGGGTCATCCCCGCCTCCCTCATGGGGACCCTGTCTGCATGGAGATCAATCCCTGTCCCTCCCCTGCCTGCCATCTCGCAGGATGAGCTGGTCAGCCCTGCCGCGCCCATGTCCTGAATCCCAACAATAAGCCCCTGATCCATCACCTCAAGACAGGCCTCCAGGAGGAGCTTCTCGGTAAAGGGATCGCCGACCTGCACCGTCGGCCGCTTCGCCTCTGAGGTTTCATCAAATACATCGGAGGCCATGGTGGCGCCATGGATACCGTCCCTCCCCGTCTTTGAACCCACGTAGATCACCGGGTTTCCTACTCCCTTAGCCACCCCCTTGAATATACTGTCCTTCCTGACAATGCCGAGGGCAAATACATTAACCAGGATATTTTTATTGTAGATCTCGTCAAAATAGACCTCCCCGCCCACCGTGGGGATGCCAATACAGTTGCCATATCCCGCGATACCGCTCACCACGCCGGAGAAGAGATGCCGGTTGTGGGGGGTCTTCAAGTCCCCGAACCGGAGTGAGTTCAGTACGGCTACCGGCCTCGCCCCCATCGTGAAGATGTCCCGGAGTATCCCGCCGACACCGGTCGCCGCGCCCTGATAAGGTTCAATGAATGACGGGTGGTTATGGCTTTCCATCTTAAATACCGCGGCTAATCCATTCCCGATGTCTATGGCGCCTGCATTCTCGCCAGGGCCTTGCAGCACCCGCTTGCCTGTGGTAGGAAATTTCTTAAGGTGAATCCGTGAACTCTTGTAACTGCAATGCTCGCTCCACATGACTGAGAATATCCCCAGCTCTACCATGTTGGGCTCGCGGCCGAGTATTTTCAGGATCCGTTGATACTCTTCTTCCGTGAACCCATGCCGTTCTATGACTTCCTTTGAGAGCAAAAGACCTCCTCAGTTAATTCCGGGGACACCTTACTTAATTCTTCACGGAGTTAACGGAGAAAATTAAGTAAGGTGTCCCCGGAATTTATCCCGGAATTAACGGAATCAGCGCGCCACCTTCTCCATATAATAGACCATCGATTCAAACAGGATATATCCGTCTGTATTGCCGAGTATCCTCTCCCCGCACCGCTCCGGATGCGGCATCATGCCGAGCACATTCCCCTTCTCATTGCACACCCCGGCGATGTTTCCGATGGACCCGTTCGGGTTGACCTCGTCAGTGGGCCTGCCGTCACTCCCCGTATACCTGAGGACGATTTGGTTATTCTTTTGAATGTGGGTATAGGTTTCCTGGTCGACATAATAGTTCCCCTCGGCATGGGCAATGGGCATCCTGACAACCTGATTCTCTACATAATTGCAGGTAAAGGGGGTATTGATATTGTCCACCCTCAGATAGACATCCTTACAGATAAACTGGAGGGACCGGTTCCTCAGCATCGCTCCCGGCAGAAGCCCTGCCTCTAAGAGGATCTGAAAACCGTTGCAGATCCCCAGCACAAGCCCCCCTTGCCGGGCAAAGTCCTCTACCGCCTTCATGACCGGTGAGAGGCGCGCCATGGCCCCTGTCCGGAGATAATCGCCGTAGGAAAAACCGCCGGGGAGGATGACCGCATCATAGCCGCTAAGGTCCTTCTCTTTGTGCCAGACAAAGTCTGCGGATTGGCCGATGACATGCTTGACCACATGATAACAATCATGGTCACAATTGGAGCCGGGGAATACAATGACGGCAAACTTCATAGCTATTCGATTATAACAGGAAGTCTACCCCCGGGGCAAGACACAAAATGGCTTTGAGGGAAACGCCTCGGAAAAAGGGGACAGATCTATTTTGCATCTAAACATCTAAAGATGCAAAATAGATCTGTCCCCTTTTTCCCTTTCTGCCCCAGGCCGTTTGCATGGCAGGGATAAAGATGCTATATTTGTATTGTCAGCAGTCAGGAGGGAGGGGGAAAATGCTCAAGACCAGAATAAAATGCACCTATGATGAGTATGCCGCCATGAGTGATGAAAAAAGGTATGAACTCATTGAGGGGGAACTGTATATGGTACCATCACCGGATTTCTACCATCAGACTATTTCAATGAATATTTCCCATCCGTTAAGAAAATTTGTTAGAGAAAACAACCTGGGGATTGTCTTGTATGCCCCCTTTGACGTCGTCCTGTCGGAGACCGATGTGCTGCAGCCGGATATCCTCTTCGTCTCCAAAGAGAGGATGGGGCAGATGACGGATAAGAACCTCCGGGGAGCCCCGGATCTGGTAATTGAAATCCTCTCCTCCTCTACCCGCGAGAGGGACAGACTCGTCAAGAAGAGACTCTACATGGACTACGGGGTAAAGGAATTCTGGATTGTCGCCCCGGATAAAAGAACTGTGGAGATCCTGGTATTAAAGGAGACAGGCTTTGAGACCTTCGGTATCTTCTTTATGGAAGACGAACTGACCTCACCCCTTTTGAAGGATTTCAGGCTTCCATTAAAAGAGGTGTTTGTTTCATAATCTATAATACCCCTTATACCATTCCACAAACCTCTTGATTCCCTCTTCGATGGGCGTCAAGGGCTTAAAACCAACGTCCCTCATCAGGTCATCCACATCCGCATAGGTGGCAGGGACATCCCCCGGCTGGATAGGGAGGAGGTTCTTTTTTGCCTTTTTCCCAAGGGTATCTTCCAATACCTCAATAAACCGCATCAGCTCCACAGGGTTGTTGTTCCCTATATTGTAAATCCTGTACGGGGCAGGACTTGTTCCAGGATCAGGGAGATCTCCTGACCATTCCGGATTGGCCTGGGGCATCTTGTCCGCAACCCGGATAACACCTTCCACGATGTCGTCAATATAGGTGAAGTCCCTCTGCATCTTCCCATAGTTGTAGACATCGATGGGCCTGTCCTCAAGGATGGCCTTTGTAAACAGGAACAGCGCCATATCCGGACGCCCCCAGGGACCGTATACCGTAAAGAACCTGAGCCCGGTGCAGGGGAGTTTATAGAGATGACTGTAGGTATGGGCCATCAGTTCGTTGGCCTTCTTGGTGGCGGCATAGAGCGATACGGGGTGATCCACATTGTGGTGAATGGAGAATGGCATCTTCGTATTGGCGCCATAGACAGAGCTGGATGAGGCAAATACCAGGTGCTTCACATGATGATGCCTGCACCCCTCCAGGATATTGATAAATCCGACAAGGTTTGAATCCACATAGGCATACGGGTTGACCAGGGAGTAGCGCACCCCAGCCTGGGCCGCAAGATTTATGACCTTATCAAATCGCCCTTCCCTGAAAAGCCCGGATATCCCGCTTCTGTCTTCAAGCGCTGTATGAACAAACCTGAAGCCACGCCTCCCTTCCAACTGGGCCAGTCGGGCCTTTTTGAGACCTACATCATAGTAGTCGTTGAGGTTGTCAAGGCCGATAACCTCATCTCCACGCTCCATGAAACGCTTAGAGACGTAAAACCCTATAAAACCCGCGGCGCCTGTTACGAGGACCCTTTCGCTCATAATAATCTCCGGTAATGCATTCCCGCGGGCTCTGTTCCTGATTCCCCGGTCCTTGCCCCTATCCCCCATAGGGAATGGAGGATTTCGCGTCCTATCATCCTCTAAGGTCCTTACCTATTTCAGCCTGCGAGCCAAAAAGATAACAGAGCCCGATATTGTATGCTTTACAAATATTTTCTATTGTCTTTTTTCCCATTGAAACATTGTATTTGTTTGTTTCTCCAGTATCTGCTCCGCAATTATATCAGGAAGTCCACTGCGGTAGCAAGATGAACTCCGGGAGGATTTCGAGTCCTATCATCCTTTCAAGTGCCACCAGCGGCAAACTTTAATGCCTCCAGACATTCTGTGGCATGGTAGACAATATAGCCTATCAGGGAATGTCCAATCGGCGATGGCATGACAAATACTTGTAAGGAAGGGAGGATTAATGCTATTTTATTATTACCGCCGCATTGAGAGATGGTTTTTACTACTTGTGAGGAATCGATGCGTATAGATCTTCATGCCGATGATTTTGGGGCTACTCATACCGCAAATAACAATATTATTGCAGCATGGCGTGCAGGGGCACTGGATGGAGTCAGTGTGTTTGCCAACGGAGATGCACTCCAGCATGCTGTAGCAGAGGTTAACAGTGATATTAGACGGCCACTCAGGATAGCGGTCCATTTAAATCTGAATGAGGGATATGCCCTTACCGATCGTTCCAAAGTGGCCCTCCTTATCAATGATAAGGGCCGATTCTGTCATGGATTCCTTGGGATATGGAACCTGTATCGTTCCTCGGACAATGCAGTGCGTCAACAATTCCTCCAACAAGTTGAGACGGAGTGGCGGGAGCAAATCAGACGGATTATCGAAGTTTTCCCCCCACGCTCCATAATCAGCTTGGATGGCCATGTTCATGTCCACATGTTGCCCTTTCTCTTTCCAATTGCAGCACAACTCGCTCGAGAATTTGGCCTATCTCAAATACGCATATCACGGGAGGTCTTCCATTTCAGTTTGAGAAAAAGTTTCAGGTTCGGTTTCCCTCTAAATATAGTTAAACATATACTGCTGAATTTTCTTTCCAGGCCGGCATTCCGGATTGCTAAAGAAAGTGGACTTGCAAGTCCAGATGCCATCGCAGGTATTCTGTATTCTGCGTCCATGACCTACCAGACCGCCCTTGCAGCCGTTAGAACTGCCCGTAAAAAACAACTGAATTGGCTTGAGATCGTATTTCATCCTGGACGGGCAACTCCGGAAGAGGCATACCGTTGGGCAGGTGGCAAGTCTGCAGTTATGGACCCTCATCGTGATGTCGAGCGAAATGTCCTTATTGATATAGGAGCAAAGCGATTATAATTACTCCGTTGGAGACGTAACAGTCTCCTTGCTTCTGGCGGTATTAAGTCCATAGAGTCTCTTTACAAGATACAATGGCCGACTTTTAACCTCTCTATAGATTCGTCCAATATACTCACCTATAATCCCAAGACTGATCAGTTGAATCCCCCCTATAAACAGAATTCCCACCATAAGCGAGGCATAGCCGGGGACGTCGATCCCTAATGCTATCGTCTGAATTACAAGCACTGTAGCATAAATTAGAGATATCAGGGCGATACAGCAACCCACATATGTCCACACCCGTAACGGTACGGAGCTAAACGAAGTGATCCCCTCTATGGCAAAATTCCATAACCGCCAGTAGCTCCACTTTGTGGTCCCTGAATTTCGCACGTGCATATCATACATTACAAAATCCTGCTTGAAACCCACCCAGGCAAACAGCCCCTTCATAAAACGGTTATGTTCCTGGAACTGTTTCAGAGCCTCGACTACCCGACGGTCAAGCAGACAGAAGTCCCCAATCCTATTGTGACTTGGAATGTCTGTCAGCCATCCCAATAACCAGTAGAAGACCTTGGAGGTATGGCGTTTAACCCAGCCTTCAGCCTTGCGTGAACGACGAAATGCAAAAACGATTTCACAACCCTCATGCCACTTTTTAATCATCTCTGTTATCACCTCGGGGGGGTGCTGCAAATCAGCGTCCATGGTGATGAGGATATCCCCGGAGACGTAGTCAATTCCGGCAGATAACGCTATTTCTTTGCCGAAATTGCGCGATAAATCCACTACCTTTATCCTCGGATCCTTTTGGTGCAGCGAAACAAGAAGGGCCATTGAGCCATCCTGGCTTCCATCATTGACGCAGATAATTTCCCATTGAGGTGTAAGGCCGTCGAGTACCTTTGATGCCCTCTCATAAAAGGGGGTTATATTTTCTGCTTCATTATATATAGGCACCACTAACGATATCTTAGACATTTTGGGTATTCTCACATGTTTTCTTTCGTACAATCGCCAAAAGTGAGAGACCGAAGGGCAATCTCATCTTCCGCACCAGGTAACGCTCACTGCTGAATACAGCCCCAAGGATTATGTTCAGCATCGGACCGGGTAATCGCATATCATCACCCATCCTTTTTGAAGGGAATAATCGCCTGAAAAGACGCACAACTACAGCCATTGGAAAGAACCAGATATTGTAATATGTTATATACTCAATCTGAAGTCCAGACTCACGGATTATGTTCCCTAATGTAGAGACCCTGTACCTTCGTTTATGGTGATGTTGTTCATCGTGCTGGCTCCACAAAAAGGAAAAAGCGGGTACCGTAATAACAATATATTAACCGTCTCATAATAGTATAGACATTATGCTGCGTATTTTGTTGGTTCGTTGTTAAAGTAAGAGCGCACACGATCGGGTGATTTCTGAATAAACCTCAAGTGACTTATAACCGCTTTATGCAGTTGATCGGGGGAC
>JACRHF010000113.1 GCA_016217665.1 Nitrospirota bacterium
GCAACTTTTTAGGAATGCGGATTTTCACTTTATCCATGAAATGTCCTCCTGGAAGGAATCACCTGTCTCACCCAGGAAATATAAGGTATTTTCATGATAGATTCAAGAAAAATATAGCGCTATCGCTGGATTAAGGTTCATACTAAAAAATGATCCCTCTCATCCCCGTAAAAAAGATCATGAGCAGGCAGATTGCGGCCATAGATGCCGGTGCGCCTATTGTCGCTGCGGCCAAAACCATGAAAGAACTCAAAACCGGAAGCCTTTTAGTCAAGCGGAGTGAGGACCTGGTTGGTATTGTCACCGACGTGGATATGACCAGAAAGGTTTTGGCAGAGGGTATCGATCAACATAGAACACCGGTCGAACAGGTCATGAGCTCCCCCTTCTATACCATTGATGCAGAGGACTCCGTGGCAAAGGCCAATGGATTGATGACCCAGTATAATGTGCGCCACCTCGTAGTCACAGAAAACGGCATCCCGGCAGGGGTTATATCCGCAAGAGACATCCTGGAGCCAATCTATGAAGAGGAGGGGGGGGTCCCCTTCTGGCCCAACCATGCCCTGAAGGAGATCGCGGCCGCATTTCTCATCATTGGACTGCTGGCAACCCTCACGCTGTTGTCGCCGGCGCCCATGCACCCAAAGGCAGACCCCCTCACCACCCCGGAGCACATCAAACCGGAGTGGTTCTTTTTAGCGGCGTATCAGATCTTAAAGAACGCGGAGATCTTAAGATTCCTGGGGGCCTGGGCCCCCAAGGTGATCGGGATACTCCTTGAGATCTCTTTTGTCATCCTCCTTTTTACAGTCCCCTTCATTGATAGAAACCCGGATAGGGCCTATAGAAAACGGCCCTTAGCCATCGGGTTGGGTATACTTTTTTTACTTCTCTTTGTCCTGTTTACGGTCTGGGGGCATATATCCTGATGAGGGGATTAGTAATACGGCTCTATTTGTGTGTCGCTGTTACCTTCTTAATCCCCTTAAGCAAACCCTGTTATGCAGAACCAGCGACAACTGATATGAGTGAATCTATTGCCTTTGGTAAAGATGTGTACAACTTAAAAGGCTGCATCGGCTGTCATAAGATCGCAGGGATGGGGGGAGACCTCGGTCCGGACCTTACAAACCAGGGGAATATCATCTCTCATGATGCGGAGTGGCATAAGCGGCACTTCACCGATCCGCCATCCGTAGTCCCGGGCTCAACCATGCCGAGGATCGAGTTAACAGAAAATGAACTGTCCGCCCTTACTGCATTTATGCTGAGCCTGCGGAGCGAAGAACTGCCCAAAGATGTCGAAGGGGCGATAAAGATGGCCCATGAGAAACTTGACGAGGCGAGAAAGGGGATCGATGAGATCAAAAAGAGCGGGTTTAATGTAGATCATCTTGAAGTCAAATATGTCCAGGGGTGGACACACCTTGAGACGATCAATAACATGATCTACACCCATAACCTGGCGGGAATATACAAAGAGACCGAGGAGGCCGGCGCGACAGCAAAAGAGATCTTGCAGGACGTCTTGTCCTATAATAAAGAGCTTGAACACCGGGTGATACAGGCTGTTGTCTTGATCATATTAATTGTTATAATGGTAGTCCTTTTATTTATAAAACTTCTGAGGGTATGAAATAATGTCATTCCCGCGCAAGCGGGAATCCAGAACGCAGGCAGAGGTCTGGATTCCCACTTTCGTGGGAATGACAGGTACTTAGAGGGATTCTCAAATGAAAAAGGTGGAGATATGTGCCCCGGCGGGCAATCTGCCGTCACTCAAGGCTGCCGTGGATAATGGGGCTGATGCCGTATACATGGGATTTTCAGGGGATACCAACCTGAGAAACTTTCCTGCCCTCAATTTCACCGAAGAAGAGGTCCATAAGGCCATCCAATATGCCCACCGTAAAGAAAAGAAGGTCTTTATCACGATCAACTCTTACCCCCAGGAGAAAGAGCTCCCCCTTGCCTGCGAAGCCGTAGACAAGGCCTACGGTCTTGGCGCCGATGCGGTCATCGCCTCTGATATGGCGGTTTTATCCTACATTCAGGGAAGATATCCGGGAAAAAGGGTGCACCTCTCGGTTCAGGCAAGCGCCTCTAATGCAGAGGCCATAGAATTCTACCGCCGGCATTTCGGGATAAAACGGGTCGTGCTGCCGAGGGTCCTTACTATTGATGAGATACGGGCGCTGCGGGGGGAAACCCGTGTGGAGATAGAGGTCTTTGCCTTAGGACTCCTCTGTATTAACAGCGAAGGGCAGTGTTTTCTCTCCTCCTATATCACCAGTGAGTCTATTAACACCTATGGGGCATGCTCACACCCCAAATTCATCGACTTTGTTCAAGAGGATGATGAAGGGATACTTAAGATATTATCCAACGGCGTATTGCTGAATAAATATTCCCCAATGGAGGAGGTTGCATACCCCACCCCATGTAAGGGGAGATATTATAATAAGGCTACGGGTCAGCTTCATTACGCCATACAAGACCCGGAATCCCTCAATGTCCTTGGGATCCTGCCGGAGATTATCCAGGCAGGGGTGGATTCCATAAAGATTGAAGGGCGGCAGCGCAGCAGGACCTATGTGGAGCAGGTGGTCCGTGTCTTCCGGGAGGCGATTGATACCTATTACGAAACCGGAAGCTGCAGGGTATCCGCCGATACGGGACAGCATCTTCAGTCCCTGTTCGAAGGCCTTGCACCCACCTATGGATGTTATAAGGGAAAATGAAGATCACCCTCGGCCCAATCCCATTCTTATGGGAAAAAGAAAGGATCCTCTCGTTCTATAAAGAGATATCAGCGACCTCTGTCTCTACGGTCTATCTTGGGGAGGTGATCTGCAGTAAGCGCTATGTACTCGGGATCGATACGATAGAGGCCATTGCCCGGATGCTTCACGATGCAGGGAAGGAGGTCGTGGTATCCACCCTGGGTCTGATCACTCACAGAGACGAGCTGAATTTCATTGAGTCCCTGTGCAGTCTCCCCTTGCGCATTGAGGTGAACAACATCGGCGTGCTTAATCTGTGTCCTGATAAATCCCGCGTGATCGGAGGCCCTCATCTTGCGATATACAATGCCCCTACAGCAAAATTTTTGACCGGGCTGGGCATACGAAGGATCGTCTTTATGCCTGAGTTAAGTCAGCAGGCCATAGAATCTATCTCCCTCTCTGTGCCTTCAGTGGAAAAGGAGATCATCGTATTCGGCAGCCTCCCGGTCGCATTCTCGTGGAGGTGCTATACGGCACGCGCGTTGAATCTATCAAAGACAAATTGTGCCATCGTCTGTAAAAAATATCCTTCAGGGATGCGGCTTGAAACGATGGAGGGGATGCCCCTCTTTAATATCAACGGGACCCAGCTTATGAGTGAACAAAAGGTCTGTATGATTGCGCAGATGGATATCTTAAGGGGCTTTGGGATAGGGCATCTGCGGATCATCCCGCAGGAGTATCATACATTCGATATTGTGGAAATATTCAATAGGGTACTCACCGGGGACCTTTCTGTCCCGGCGGCCCTTGAGGCCCTGGAGAGGCTTGCGCCGGCAGGGGTCAGCAATGGCTGGTTCCATGGACGGGCAGGGTGGGAATATGTTGACGAAACATCTGCTAAAATTAGCGCCGCACCGGCTTCATAATTTTATATTCAAGCTCATCCTTGACAAGACCATCAACAGGAATTCCGATGTCTGTCAGAGATTGCGGGAGATCGGCGGAAAGACCTTTCTCCTGGAGGCCGGCGATATCCATAAGAACTACTCCTTTTATGTAGAGGATGGGAGGGTCTGCGTTGACCCTGAGAGAAAAAGGAGGCCTGATGTGGTGATGCAGGGGGATTTCGATACCTTTTTAAGGCTTTTCCTGCGCAAGGCGGATGCCGATAGCCTCTTCTTCTCCAGAAGACTTGTCATAAAGGGGGATGTCAAGACCTCGGTGTTTTTTAAAAACCTCCTGGAGCATCTGTAGGTTCATTCAACGCGCCTGTCCTTCCCCACCGTGAGCGCCAATATGTCACCGGCCACTTCCTCCACGGCCCTGTTCGTCACATTGATCAGGGGCCATCTATTCCTCCTGAACAGGTCCTTGCCGTAATCCACCTCTTGAATCACATGCTCTATGTCTGCATAGGATGAGAGCTCTTGTCCTAAATGCCGGAGACGGGCCTTGCGTATGGTCGTCAGTTTTTCCGGATCTATAATCAGGCCCACGATCTTTCTCTGGTCCATGGAAAATAATTCCTGCGGCAATGGGATGTCCATCACTACGGGGATATTGGCCACCCTCCACCCCTCTTTGGCTAAATAAATACTGAGCGGCGTCTTTGTTGTCCTCGACACACCCAACAGCACAATGTCGGCCTCGACCATGGTGCGGAGGTTCTGACCATCGTCATGTTTTACAGTAAAGTCAATCGCCTCTATACGCCGGAAGTACAACTCATCTATCTTATGGAGCAGACCAGGTTTAGACTGAGGGGACTTGCCAAGATAGACTGAAAAGGTCTCAAGAAGCGGACCGATGATATCGATTGTAGGGATTTGATGTTTGCGGGCCTCTTCTGTCAGCACCCTGCGCAAATGGTCGGAGACTAAGGTATACACAATAAGTCCCCTCATCTCTGCGACCTCTTTTACAGTACCCCGTATGTGCTCATCCGTCCTGACGTGACTGATCCTTGATATGATAATATCCTTTTTCTTAAATTGTGATAAGGCCGCCAGCGTGACTGTCTCAGCCGTCTCACCCGTAGAGTCAGAGAGGACATAGATATAATATGCCGCCTTTTTCAGATCTTCTGACATGGTCCCATTATAGTCTAATCTCCCGGGGACTTGCAATGAGGCAATCCTGTGAAACCGCCTATCGCCTGGACCCTGTTTATGCTATAGTAACCTTCATGCCGGTGCAGATCATATTCCCATTGGACTTCTCTGATCTTAAGGAGGCGCTCAAGTATGTGCATCTTCTGAAGGATCATATAGCCATCTTTAAGATAGGCCTTGAGCTCTTTATAAACAACGGACCCGATGCCGTCAGAGAAGTCCTGGCCGCCGGAGGAAAAGAGATCTTCCTGGACTTAAAATTTCATGATATCCCTGAGACAGTACGGCGGGCGCTCAGGAATCCATTCATAGAAAAAGTGGAGTTTATCACTGTCCATACCGGAGACGGGGGAGCCCTTCTCTCTGCAGCGGTGAAGAGTGTATCCCCCGGGACAAAAGTCCTGGGAGTCACTGTCCTGACCAGCCTCAGTGAGGAAGAGATAAAGAAAACCCTCCTCCTCAGAGAGGGGGTCTCTATGAAAGAGCTCGTCCTCCACAGGGCAAGGATGGCAAAGGATGCAGGTTGTGCCGGTGTGGTATGCTCAGGGCTTGAGCTATCTCTCATCAGGGAGCAATTCGGAAGGGGGCTTATGACAGTGGTCCCGGGGGTGCGGCCCCTCTGGTCCCTTGTCGAGGGCGATGACCAGAGGAGGGTTGTAACCCCGCGGGATGCGGCGCTCCGGGGGGCCGATTATATCGTAGTCGGACGACCTGTCAGAGATGCAAAAGATCCTGTTGAGGCTGTAGAAAAGATCCTGGAAGAGATAAAAATGATGGGATAAAAAATAGCGCGTCTAATTGACTACAAAATATACCTTGGACTTCATTGCGTAGATAAGCCCTGTACACTTGGTGCATGGGGGAAGGGTGACCGGCTGTCCTCCATGAATACCCGGCTTAGGATTCATATCTGCACAAAAATTACAATATAACTCATCCGTAAAAAATATCTCTTCTACATCACTTTCCTGAACAATCGTTCTGTTCATCGCGTCTCCTGCGGTTTAGATATCTTTATGTCCCGTGTTACGCTTATCCTATCGGACAGGGAAATTACCTTCTTTAATAAGACTCCGGTCTATCTGGAAAAGAATTTGTCGTAGAAGAGTTCAGCGTGATGGGCAAGGACATCCATGTATTTTGCAGTATCCGTGATTATTCTATCAGGGTCAATATAGTCCAGAGAGGAGAGCTCATCTTGATACTCTGACATCCACTGCCTGATGACATCAGGCGTCACCTCAAGGTGAAACTGAAGTCCATAGATATTATCCTTTATTCGATAGGCCTGATTCGGGAAAAGGACTGAACTCGCGATTCGTGTCGCACCCACGGGGATGTCAAAGGTATCCCCGTGCCACTGGAACACCATCAGCTTCTCTGGAAAATCTTTAAAGCCTGTGTCCTTCATGCCGCCGGATGTCATCTGTAATTCATACCACCCGATCTCCTTTTTGGCCCCCTTCCTGACCCTCGCATTGCCTGCCTTTGCAATCAACTGACCGCCGAGACATATCCCGAGTATGGGAATACCCCTCTCCATTCCCTTTTTTATAAGGATGTCTTCTTCCTTAAGATACGGATATTGATCCTCTTCATAGACATTCATGGGACCGCCCAGTATGATGAGACCCGAATATCGCTCAAGGCCCTTCGGTACCGGCTCCCCGTCAAACAGCCTGACATACCTGTAGCCTATCCCCCTTTTCGACATGGCCGGTCCCATCGTGCCGAGGTCTTCACACTCTATATGCTGCAGGACAAGAAATTCCGACAAGGCTTCTTCCATTTTCCATTTATAGATGGGTCAACGGTTCTTTCAGGGTAATCCCGAACTTCTGGTGTTTCAGGGGATGTACAGATGGAAATTTCTGGAATAACCATCCTTTGAAGATCTCTTCGCCACCCTCTGTTACCATCACATGGATTGCGGGATTCAGAAGCTCAGACGTGGCGGTGGTGTATATGTTCCCATCGATCTTCAAATCCGGTAGAAATTCTCCGGCCTGGACTTCAATCTGGCTCCCTGGGACCGCAAGCTTTCCGCCAAGTTGCAGGGTATAGTCTTTGGTGGCCTTGGTCTCGTTGTCCACCACTGTTAATATGACACCCTTCCACTTTGTCTTAACGTCGTCAGGAACAATGACCTTCATCTCCTCTGCGGCGGGCATCTGTATGTCTGCATGTCCGGTCATCCCCTGCATCATGGACGTCTCCTCTTTGGGAGGAGGAGGTGGCGGCGGCTCCTTCTTTGTACATGAGATGAAACCGGTCATAGAAACAACCACGATCATAAGAAAGATATACCGTTTATCCATCATGAACTCCTTTAAAATAATGGCGGAGAGGGTGGGATTCGAACCCACGGTGGAGTTATTAGCCCCACAACTGCTTAGCAGGCAGCTGCCTTCGGCCAGCTCGGCCACCTCTCCGTTTATAAATCCGAAACCCTGAATCCAAACTTCCAAATTTCCTTGGCGGAGGGGGTAGGATTCGAACCCACGGTGCTCATCGCACAACGGTTTTCAAGACCGCCACCTTCAACCACTCGGTCACCCCTCCTATTTTACGGTGAAAAATATCCATCTGCTGCGTCAGGACTTCGGATTTGATCCTCAACGTACGGGAAGTACGCCTCGGATCAAATCCTTGTCCTTCCTTGCATATGGTTATTTTTGACCGTAAAATTGCTACAAATACCTTCTTGCAAAATTCTGTATCACGTAATCCGCTCTAAGCCTCCCATATAGGGTTTGAGTGCGTCGGGGATGAGTACACTACCATCTTCCTGCTGGTAGTTTTCTAAGATTGCCACAAGGGTCCTCCCCACGGCAAGGCCGGAGCCGTTTAACGTATGGACATACCCTGTCTTCCCTGTTCCTGTCTTATATCTGATATCCGCGCGCCTGGCCTGAAAATCCTCAAAGTTGCTACACGAAGATATCTCCCGGAACGTGTCTTGTCCTGGAAGCCATACCTCGATATCATAAGTCTTTGCCGCAGAAAATCCCATATCTCCTGTACACAGGACAACCACTCTGTAGGGAAGTCCCAGCCTTTTTAACACATCCTCTGCGTCATGGGTCAATTTTTCCAGTTCACTATAGGAATCCTCCGGCCTGCTGAATTTCACAAGTTCTACCTTGTTGAATTGATGCTGTCTGATAAGGCCTCGGGTATCCTTTCCGTACGATCCCGCCTCCCGCCTGAAGCAAGGGGTACAGGCAGTATAATATACCGGCAACGCATCACTTCGCAGGATTTCGCCCTGATGGATATTGGTTACCGGAACTTCAGCCGTAGGGATCAGATAATATCCGTCCCTCTCTAACTTAAAGAGCTCATCCTCAAATTTGGGTAACTGCCCTGTACCTGTCATGCTCTTCCTGTTCACCATGAACGGCGGCAATACCTCGGTATAGCCATGCTCCCTCGTATGGAGATCCAGCATAAAATTGATCAGCGCCCGCTCAAGCAACGCCCCGGCGCCTCTCAGCAGCGCAAACCTTGCCCCTGCAATATTGGAGGCACGCTGAAAATCAATAATTTCAAGGTCCTCTCCGATCTGCCAGTGGGGTCTGGGCTCAAAGGTAAACCTGGGGATCTCCCCCCATTGGCGAATCTCTACATTATCTTTCTCACTGATGCCTGCCGGCACAGACTCATGCGGCAGATTCGGCAGGGTGAGAAGTATATCGTTTTCCTCATTTTCTATGCAAGCGATATCTCCCTCTAACTTCTTGATCTCCTCAGATACCCCCTTCATCTCGGCCAATAATCCTTCTGCGGGTTTCTCTTCCCGCTTCAGCCTTCCTATATCATCCGAGGCCTTGTTTCGCCGGCATCTTAGATCTTCAACCCTTTTCAGAAGGATCTTCCGTTCCCCGTCAAGCTTCAGGAGAGGTGAGAGGTCTATGTTCGCCCCCCTTTTCCGGAAACCCTCCAACACCCTGTTGGTCTCTTCTCTGATAAGTCCTATGTCCAACATTCTCCGCTTATACTCTCCTCAAAAGAATAGAGTACTTTAACACTGGGGCCTAAAATAGTCAATTTTGACGGATTCGTAAAAAGCGGGGGACCCATTGCTACGAAGTAAATGCAATGGGTCGTGCGGCGTTGCACTGCATCCTTCGTCATTGCAAAGTACGCCTCATTCCTCAGGATTTGTGCGCCTTGCATATGGGCTTTTTACGAATCCGTCCGCTGTCAAGACTTTTAACGAGGTTTTTATAGGATGTACTTGTTGTTCTTTTTTACCGCTTCTATCTCTCTCCGTTTATCCTCAAACCCCCTTCTTCCCATCATCCCAAAGGTGAGCCTTTTCCCCTCTTCAACCCCAGGTTGATCAAAAGGGTTGATCTTATAGAGCCCCCCCGCAAATGCCGTCTGTACCTCAAACATATAGAACAACTGTCCTATGACCGAGGGGGTAATGCCGGGGATGTCCATGCGGCAGTTAGGCCTTCCGGCCCTGGCAAGGGCGACCTCTGTGGCCCTCTGTTCCGCATGGATAAGTTCATTGAGCGTATGCCCGCCGAGATAATTGATCCCCTCCATTTCTCCAAACGCCTCAGGGATAGGGATCCCCCTGTTAAACTCTTCTACCCTGAGGAATGTGATGGTCTTATCATGCGGGCCTTCTATATATAACTGAAGCTGGGAGTGCTGGTCCGTCGCACCAATCGCCTTAACAGGGGTCTGACCCGCATAAACCGTCCGGCCGTCCA